>CAIKZJ010000105.1 GCA_903831845.1 uncultured Ignavibacteriota bacterium | reverse complement strand
ATATTACGAATACAGGAATTTAAGAGACAAGGATTTTGTAAAGTTCGTTGAAGTCACACCGGAAGATCTGAACTCGGGTATGAAAGATATGTCTGACGACGATAAAGCTGTGCTGGTGCTTTCATCGGACGCTGAAATGTCATATCTGGAAATGAAAGCGGTTTCGCTTAAGTCCGGTTCTGTTCCTGTTGTGATAAAAAGAAATTACGGCGGACTTTCGGAAGACAGGCTTTTACTGCATTCATCTACAGACATAGGCGGTCTGCTCATTGACGGATTCGGCGACGGCATCTGGCTTGAGTCATCTGCCGTGGACAACAAGACGCTGAACAGCATATCATTCGGCATACTTCAGGCATCACGAAAACGCATTTCGAAAACAGAATACATATCCTGCCCTTCATGCGGCCGCACGCTTTTTGATCTGCAGGAAACGACAGCGATGGTCCGCGAAAAGACAAACCACCTCAAAGGTTTGAAAATCGGTATAATGGGTTGCATCGTAAACGGACCGGGCGAAATGGCGGACGCCGATTACGGCTACGTAGGCAGCGGTCCCGGAAAAATCACTCTGTACAAGGGTAAGGAAGTCGTCAAACGCTCGATACCGTCCGAAACAGCGGTGGAAGAACTCATCAATCTGATTAAGGAAAACGGCGACTGGGTGGAACCCGCGTAATTCTTTCCTCTTCAGTTTTTCGCCAATAATCAAATATTAAAAATCAAAAATCAAAATTACATTTCAAAATCTATAATTGTTCATTTTTTTCTGCTTCCTAAGCTCCAGATTGGGAATTAGGAGTAATGTTTATTAAACTGTGTGTATCTGTTTGATCCGTTCTTTCTGTGTGTGATTATCTAAAAGAAAAATCCGTTCTTATCTGTCTAATCCGCACTTTCTGTGTCCTATTAAATAATCATTTTTAAATTTCAATTGTACTTTTGAATTTTTAATTTTACATTTTAAACCAGAATGCTATGGAAATCCTCATAAAGAAAATCATCTCCGGCGGTCAGACCGGCGCCGACAGGGGCGGGCTGGACGCTGCAAAGGAACTCGGAATACCGACAGGCGGACACGTCCCTAAGAACTTCAAAACAGAGAAAGGACCCGACCCGAAGCTTGCTGAATACGGGCTTGTCGAAACGGAATCGGAAAACTATGAGGAAAGAACGATACTGAACGTCACCAATTCCGACGGGACAGTGATTTTCTGCAACGTCGACGAGAACGGACTTATAATCGGTGAAGGCACGATGTTCACGTTCTACACGGCGGAAAGCATGTTCAGACCGGTAATCGTGAACCCCGACGAAAAGAACTTCCTTGCCTGGCTTAAAGAAAACGATATTCACGTTCTTAACGTTGCGGGCAACAGGGAAAGCATCTCTCCGGGGATATATGAAAACGCGAGGCATTTTCTGGTTAAGACATTGTCGAAAACAATGAAGTCGCGCGGAAAAAAACTTTACGAGGTGTTTTTATTCTCGAAAGAAATTGAAAGAATAAAGAACGACAATTACTCCGGATCCGCCGCGCTGCTGCATTCGCTCATTGAAGCGCTGATTACTTTCCTGGAAAACTCTCAAAACCTTTCGCCGGAAGACATAGCGCACGAGATTGAAATCAATATAAGCGGACCAGTGCAGAAACATTCGCAGCTGGTAGTGCTAAGGAATTTCTTCGTTGAACTCGAATCAAAACTCAAAAAATATTCCCGCGATTCTTCGTTCAGAAAGAAAATGACGGATTACCTGACGGCTTACAGGTCGAAGTGGGAAAAAGTCAATGACCGCATCGCATCGAACGCGATGAAAATACTGGATTTCAAAAATAAGACTGTGCTGCTTCACAGCAACAGTTCCACGATAGTAAGATTGTTTGAAAAACTCGCTTCAAAAAAGATAAACGTCAAAGCGATTCAGTGCGAATCGCGGCCAGTGCTTGAAGGCAGGCGTCAGGCGAAGAAAATCGCCGCGCTCGGTTTTTCCGTGACGCTTATAGCGGATTCATCTGTAATGAACTACGCCGACGAGATTGATTTCGCGCTGCTCGGCACAGACGGTATTTTTAAAGACCTTTTCCTCAATAAAATCGGTTCTTACTTCATTGCGCTCGGAATGAAAGAGATGAGAAAACCGCTGTACGTGCTTACCGACAGCCGCAAGATAGACGGCTCGCCTCTGAAAGAGAAAGCCGACCTGCCGAAAACCATACCGGCGGAAATACATCATCCGCAGGGAGAACTCTGGCATGAAAAAGTCGAGAACATAAAAGTCGAAAACCTATATTTCGAACGCGTCCCTCTGAAGTACGTAAGGAAAGTTATTACAGAGAAGTAAAAATATCGATTATCGTTCCTGCGCGCTTTTGGCGGGAATCGTATTCTTAATTTTTTATTCAAAGTCTCCGCCTGAAAACGCAATATGCTTATTTACGGAATTTATCCTGCATAAACGTTTCACTGTACGCTACTGTATATTAATCCAGCACTTAAATCTTACGTTCGTATATACTGAAATTCCCGAATGAACCTTATAAAAATCCCTTCGTTGTTAATATAAATGAAAAACAACGGTTATGAAAAAAACTATTCTTCTGTTCGCGGCAATGTTTCTGATTGCCGGCTCGCTTTCGGCGAGAATCATCATCATCAATGTAGGCCCTAATCTCACGCGTGTGTTTGATCCGGCTTCTGTTACCAACGCCTTTGTCGGCGACACTGTCAGGTTCGTCTGGGGTTCCGGATTACACAATACTGTTTCGGGAACCATACCGTCCGGCGCGGCTCCGTGGAGCAGCCCTATCGACAACACTACACAGTTGTTCGATTACAAGATCACTGTCGCGGGCACTTATAATTATTCATGCACGTTTCACGCGCTTTTCGGAATGACGGGCAGTTTCGTCGCTTCGCCTGTTCTGGTCCACGAAAACACTTCGGTTGTAACGGATTACGACCTGAAACAAAACTATCCGAACCCGTTCAATCCGGTGACGAGCGTCAGGTTCAGCATTCCCGTAAGTTCGCAGGTGAAAATATCGGTGTATACGATTACAGGTTCTTTAGTATCGACGCCCGTTAACGAAAACCTGCAGGCGGGAGAGTACAGGTTCAACTTCGACGGCTCGGGACTTTCAAGCGGCATATACTTTTACAGGATTGAAGCCGGGAAATATTCCGCAGTCCGCAAGATGGTCCTGATGAAATAAAGATTATCGCCATATCAAAACGCACAACCTTTTTCAGCCCGGCTGAAAGGGGTTGTGTTTTGTTTTCCCTTCGTGAAAATTCGTGACAATTAGCGGCGGTAATGTCAGAAAAATTCTCACGCTATGATAATTTTATCCCCATCATTTTTATTATGTTTATATTGGTTCTTTTGAATTATCTTTAACACGTAACGTTCAATAATATCAGCCACTTAATTGACGGAAAACCTCAAAATATTTCAGGCGTCGGCCGGCTCGGGCAAGACACGAACTCTCGTAAAAGAGTATCTTGCAATCGCGCTTTCGAATCCTTCGGCATACAAGAGCACTCTTGCCATCACTTTCACTAACAAGGCGACGGAAGAAATGAAATCGCGCGTAGTGGATTATCTTATCGCGCTTTCCAAAGGCGGTGAGAAACAGCTGGCTTCGGAGTT
>CAIKZJ010000104.1 GCA_903831845.1 uncultured Ignavibacteriota bacterium | reverse complement strand
GTTTAACAGGCAGGAGATAAACACGATGGCGAAAAACATGAACGTAGCGGCACGCAACCTGTATAAACTTCTGGAAAATCTTCTGGAATGGTCGGTATTCAGAAGAGGGCTTACAAAAATCAACCCTGAAAGCCTTTCGCTTTACAGGCTGGCAGAAGAAACCGTCGATTATGTGCACGCCGCCGCACAGGAAAAGAATATCAGAATAGAGACCAGGATGCCTCACGATATTTTTGTAATGGCTGACAGGGCGATGGCCGGAGTGATATTACGAAACCTGCTTATCAACGCTATTAAATTCACACAGAGAAACGGAGTCATTGATATCTCATCCTACAGGGCGGATTCACGCAGGATATCGATAACGGTTCAGGACAACGGAATAGGTATGAGCGAGGAAGTCAGAAGATCGCTGTTCAATATCGGAAGCGATACAAAGCGGAGGGGCACGGATAATGAGCCGAGTTCCGGTCTGGGACTGATACTTGTGAACGAATACGTTACGAAACTCGGGGGAGCAATATCGGTTGAAAGCGAAGAAGGAAAAGGAAGCAGGTTCACGGTAATTCTTCCGTCGTCATAGAGCTGTTATTTCGGGATGAAAATTTTCCTGAATCATGTTAGTTTACCATCTGTTATCAGAAGAAGATTTAAATAATATTTCCTCTTTGCCGATGCATCCTCCGGCAGCGACTTTTTTTATTAAAAGAATTATATAATTTGCTACAGAACCGAAAAAGTAATTTTCGGGTTTTTAGAATTGACGCATTTATTGCATAATAAAAATTATTAACCAAATACGAATAAAATTATGATAAAAGCAAAAGGATACGCGGCGCAGGACGCCAAGTCAGCGCTGGCACCCTGGAATTTCGAGCGGCGCGAAGTCGGGCCGCACGACGTGCAGTTCGACATTTTATACTGCGGCGTATGTCATTCCGACATACACCAGGTAAGGGACGAATGGGGCGGTTCAATATTCCCGATGGTACCCGGACACGAACTTGTCGGAAGAGTTACAAAAGTCGGAAGCCACGTTAAGAAACACAAACCAGGCGACCTTGTCGGAGTAGGATGCATGGTTGATTCGTGCAGAACCTGTGAATACTGCGGCGAAGGTCTCGAGCAGTTCTGCAGCAAAGGCGCTGCGATGACGTACAACGGTTACGAAATGGACAAGAAGACGCTAACGTACGGCGGATATTCGAACGTTACCGTTGTGAACGAGGATTTTGTACTGAAAGTATCGGACAAGCTCAACCTCGCAGCCGTCGCACCGCTGCTTTGCGCGGGAATCACCACATATTCGCCTTTGAGGCACTGGAAAGTAGGCAAAGGGCACAAGCTGGGGGTGCTCGGGCTGGGCGGACTGGGTCACATGGCGGTAAAATTCGGCGTCGCGTTCGGTGCCGAAGTTACTGTATTAAGCACATCAGAATCCAAGAAGGAAGACGCGTTTAAACTCGGAGCTCACAAGTTTATTGTTACGAAAGACAAAGAGCAAATGAAGAGCGTTGCGGGATATTTCAATTTCATTCTCGACACTGTTTCAGCGGAGCACGATTACAACCAGTACATTTCGCTACTAAAACCCGACGGCGCGCATATATGCGTAGGCGCCCCGCCGACTCCCTCGCAGATATATTCATTCAG
>CAIKZJ010000103.1 GCA_903831845.1 uncultured Ignavibacteriota bacterium | reverse complement strand
ATTCCGCGGGACCCCGGGGTTTATTTTATGAAAAGTGCTTCGGGCGAGAACATATATATCGGCAAGGCGAAAAGCCTGCGCGACCGCCTGTCTTCGTACTTCCGGCATAACGAGAACCTGTCATACAAGATCAAGAAAATGCTGACCAGCGTGCGCGCGCTGGAATGGACAATAACGGATTCCGAACTGTCGGCTCTGATTCTCGAATCGAAGATGATTAAGAAACACAAGCCGAGGTTCAATACCGCAATCAAGCGATTCAGGTTCCATCCTTTCCTCAAACTCGACATACAGAACGATTTCCCGAAAATAGATACCGTCTATGAAATCGAGAATGACGGCGCGTATTACTACGGCCCGTTCGGAAGCAGGGGAACCATCAGGCATATTTACAAGAACATATACGATAATTACAAGCTCCGCAAATGCGAGGACAAGAAGATAAAGGCGTCTGAGAAGAATTCGAACTGTTTGTATTTCGACATAGGCAAGTGCGATGCGCCCTGCACCGTGACAATCTCAAGAGACGAATACCTTAAAGAGGTCGATAAAGCGCATAATTACATAATCGGCGAAGGGAAGAAATCGGCTGTAGGCGTGATTAAGACGCTGATGCTCGAGCACGCGGAGAACGAAGAATACGAAAGGGCGGCATTGCTGCGCGACAGACTGCAGGACATTCAGAAGGTGATGAGTTACCAGAAAGTGATTACTTCGGCCATCAACGACAAGCGTATAATCATAAAGTGCGACAATGAGGACAAGAGGGAAGTATTCTTCATACATAACGGAAAACTGATGCGGACTATAACGCTGAAACGGAACGACGAATTCGACCAGCGGGACGCGAAGGAAGAGATATCTGAAATTATAGAATCATTATACTTCTCGCTCAACAAGTTCGCGAAGCACAAATACTCTCAGCAGGAACTCGACGAGATAAAGGTCATATCGAACTGGCTGGCGCTCAACAGGGACAGGAACTCGTTCGTGGAGCTGAACGAGAAACACCAAATCGATGAACTGTTACGCTTTACATTAGTTTGATTGTTGCCATATCAAATATAAAATATCAAAAATCAAAAATACAAATCAAAGATAGTTAAAAGTGTAAAGTGCAAAATTCAAAAGTACAATTGAAAATTTAAAATTGTATTTTTATAAGCGGGATGCCTGTGGGTTATGTGAATCTCAAGATCCCCGCTAAGAACATGCGGGGATGACAATAGAATTAAGCTAGATTCTAGATTCTAAATTCTAGATTCTGCTCTTACAGTTTCTCCGCTATCGCGTTCGCCATTTCAATCGTCGTATTGCTGCCGCCCATGTCGTACGTCTTCACCTTGCCTTCGGCAATTACTTCGGCGGTTGCCTTTTCGACTCTTGCAGCCATTTCTTTTTCCCCTAGCCAGTCGAGCATCATCTTCGCCGAAAGAATTGTGGCGATGGGATTAACCTTGTACTGTCCGAAATATTTCGGGGCTGAACCGTGCGTGGGTTCGAACACCGCGAGTTTCTCGCCGATGTTGCCCGAGCATCCGAAACCGAGCCCGCCTACCATCTGCGCGCAGAGGTCGGAGATTATATCGCCGAAAAGATTCGGTGCTACGAGAACGTCATAGTTGTAAGGATTCTTGAGCAGCCACATCGTCATTGCGTCGATATTCGCGTCGTCCATCTGGATTCCCGGAAAATCTTTCGCAACTTCCTTCGCGGTTTCGAGGAAGAGTCCGTCAGTGGCTCTTACTACGTTTGATTTGTGAACAACAGTTACTTTCTTTCTGTTGAACTTCTTCGCAAATTCGAACGCCGCTCTGATTATTCTTTCCGAGCCTTTCCTCGTGTTTATCTTGCAGGATATCGCGTACTTGTCGCCGGGGATATCCTTGAACGGAGCGAAAGGCTTTGAGATTTTCGCAAGAAGTGAAGAGAGTTCTTCGGGGACCGGACTGAATTCAACACCCGAATACATGCCTTCTGTGTTTTCCCTGAACACAACTATATCGATATTTTCCTTGAAGTTCAGAGCGTTGCCTTTGTATGCCTTGCAGGGCCTCTGGCAGATGTAGAGATCGAACATCTGTCTCATTCTTACTATCGGCGAACGGTAAACTAAATTCTTTCCCTGAAGTTCGGGAACGAGTTCAGCCTGCGCCGCCTTAACGGGTTTCGATGTAATAGCGCCGAACAGAGCCGCGTCAACATTTTTCAGCAATTCAACCGTTCTCTCGGGGAAAGCATCGCCTTCCTTGCACCAGAATTCCCATCCGATGTCGCCGTGAATGTACTCGGCGTCGAATTTTAATTTGTCAAGAACGATCTTAGCAGCTTCAAGAACTTCAATTCCCACACCGTCGCCGGGCAGGTACGCTATTTTATACTTAGCCATTAAATCCTCCGGATTTTTTTATGATTTATAATGAGTCTTTTTTGTAATTTGGATGCGTCTGAAAATCTGTAATTGTTGTTACGGGGTAACCCCGGGAGAAATTTACTTTCAGAAGCTATACAAAATTAGATAATACGCCTGTGTATCTCAATGAAATTATAAGGTGAGTTTTCCATGATTGAAAAGGATTTTTTTATACCTTGTTAAGAAGCCCCTTTTTAGGTTAAAATAGGCCCAAATCAGCTTTTTTCCTTACTTAGACTGCGTATAAAATATGATATGTTAGCCGATATCAAAGTCATCAGCACGCCGATTATCACATACCAGGTATAAGCGATTTTCGTGTAGTAAATCACGAACACCATCACGAGAATTCCCAGTATGAATCCGATTATCGCGTCCCTCTCGTTTACCTTTTTAAAGAAGAGCCCGAGGAAGAATGCGCCGAGCAGCCCGCCGTATGTGAACGACGCTATCGATAGTCCGATTTCGACAACAGGGTTCTTCGCGTCCCTGAAAAGCATCGCTCCGCCGATAAGGACTATGCCCCAGAACAGCGTGAAGAGTTTGGAGATGAGTATTTCTTTCTTCTTGAATATTTCCGATTTCGCGTTGCTGAACAGGTCGAGATATGTAGATGAAGCAAGCGAACTGATAGCCGAAGAAAGCGTGCCCATGGCGGATGCGAGTATACCCGCGATAACGAAACCGGAAATTCCTGTAGGCAGATTCTCAACTATGAACTTCGGGAATATTTCATCTGACGAAGTCAGGTTAAAGCCTGTTGAGTTCAGCACGAGTGTGTTGAACGCCGCGCCTTTGTAATAAGCGAACAGGCAGAGACCGAGGAACAGGAAGAACGCGAACTGCAGGACGATTAATGACGCATCGAGCATCAACGCCTTCTGGCTGTCCTTCTTCATCTTGCATCCAAGGAGCCTTTGAACGAGCAGCTGGTCCGTTCCGTGTGACGCCATCGTCAGAAATGTGCCGCCGAGAAGACCGCCCGCAATCGTGTAAGGCGAAGCAAGAAAATCCAGCACGGAATTTCCGAAATTCAAATTGAAAATCCTGAACTTATCGAGTCCTGACTGCGATGCATAATTCATGACGTCAGCCATACCATTGGGAAGTCCGTTGAAGACGACAAACAAAGCCGCGACAGCGCCGCCGATGTATATGAACATCTGTATCACGTCCATCGTAACGACCGCTTT
>CAIKZJ010000102.1 GCA_903831845.1 uncultured Ignavibacteriota bacterium | reverse complement strand
TGCCGACCAGCGTATAACGGGACTCGAATACATATTCCAGAACAAATCAAAATCGATTACTGATTTCGTGAACGACGCATTCAGAACGTCGAAACTGAACGATCCCGAATACGCGAAGAAAGTCTGCAAGATGAGTCTGAAGGAAATTGAGGCGCTGAACGATCCTTTCATCAGAATGGCGGCGGGAATGTATCCGGAATCGGAGCAGATAGCAAAAGACGGACAGGAATTTAACGGAAGGGTGCAGGATGTAAGGAAAAGATTCATAGACGGTTTGTTCGAATGGAAGGGTTCGGGTATGTATCCGGATGCAAACGGAACGATGCGTTTCACCTGGGGCAACATAAAAGGTTACAAGCCGGCGGATGCCGTAACATATTACTGCTTCACAACTCTTAAAGGAGTTGTCGAGAAAAACACAGGCGAAGAGCCGTTCAACGCGCCTGACGAACTCGTGAAACTCTGGCAGAACAGGGATTTCGGCAGATGGACGGACCCGAAACTTAACGACGTGCCCGTCGCGTTCACGCATCAGTGCGACATTACGGGCGGCAACAGCGGAAGCCCCGTGATGAACGCAAAGGGCGAGATAATCGGACTTGCATTCGACGGAAATTACGAAGCGATGATAGGCGACTGGCAGTTTGATTACGAACTGCAGAGAACAATATCAGTCGACATACGTTATGTGTTGTTCATCACCGAGAAAATCGGCAAGGCGGATTTCCTGCTGAAGGAAATGGGGCTTTAACAATTGGTAATTAGTAATTAATAATTAGTAATTGTTTTGTAATAAAAATCATAATTCTGGTTCCCAAAGTTCTCTTTGGGAACCAGCGTTTTAATAACTCACTTCACAATCACCATTCTCTTTACGGCAATTTGTTCGTTGTTGAACGATAGCCTGTAGAAATATGCTCCGCTTGGCAGAGCGCTGCCGTCAAAGACCGCTTCGTAAACTCCGGGAAGGAATTTCCCGTTTGCGAGGACCGCGGCTTCTCGGCCGAGCATGTCGAACACGATTAAAGTAACGTTGCCTTCGTTCGTATTAGCTACGCGCGGAACGGAAAATCTTATATTTGTAACAGGGTTGAACGGGTTCGGATAATTCTGGTGCAATGCGAATGATTCAGGCACTTCCGAACCGAACTTGCTGATTTTGCCGAGTGTAGTCAGCCTGTATCTTGACCACAACTGCGAGGTGTTAGCGCTGTCTTTGCTGTAGACAACCCATACTGTTACATTCCAGTTCGCATTGAATATTCCCCCGTTCATGGTTATGCTTGTGCGTTTTGACGTATCCCCGATTGTCGTACTGTCCCTGAAACCGCTTGAATATATCGGACCATCGTCGAACATTATTTTTAGCGAATCTCTTCCTCTTCTCTGAAACGCAAGAGTAGTTGAATAGATATAGTCAGTGATCACCGGGTAAAAGAGATTAACGAAATTGGAGAAATTGTACGCGGAGGATGAATATGTTGTCAGTTTCTCCTGCGTATTGGTTCCTGTTCCCATCGTGACAGATGTCACGTAGATATTGGATGTTCCGTTTCTGTCCGATTCGAACGCGGCACCGAAGTAATTCCCGAAATTTCCGTAGCAAAATCTGTTAAAAGTATTGTTTCCTGCATAAGCAATCGTATCCGGCGCCGACCAGACCGGCGTTGAAGTTGATGTCGACTTCCTGTACCATATGGCATACTTGCCGTCAGGTTTCCGCTTTTCGTATGAAACAATATACTTCGTAGGATCCGATACCATTACGTTAGCATTCCTGCATATAGCTGTATCGGCCGAAGTCAGGTTTGAATCGTACAGGACGGCGTGTGTCAGCGCGTTGATTTTCCTGAATATGACGTCCCCGTTCTTGATAAAAGTAATTGCATAATTTACGCTGTCGATATAACACAGGTGAGTGCTTGACTTATCGCCTGTGGTTTCATCGACGGCGAAAACACTGCCCCAGCCTGACTGGCGGCTGTAGTACTTACCGTATATATCCCACTTGCCGTTCTGGTTCGATTCCCAGAGAACCAGCGCGCTGTTCATTTCACCGTAAAATGAACCGCCTGACTTTCCGTATGATATGACGGGATTGCGTTTTGGTGAGGCATTCGCCGTGATATATATCTCGCTCTCGAGCGGACCGGAAGTACCCATCTTCATTGCGCATATATGAGTAGTTGTCATCGTGGTTCTTTCGAATACGAAATATTCCCAGGAGAAGATGTTAAAACCGGTGACGCCGGGAATGTTGTATACGCCGAATGAAGGATTCTTGTCAATATAACCTCTTGTAAGATTAGACGGCTGACGCCAATAGTATTGTGAAAACGCCTGAGAATAAAACGTTATCAGAAGGCAGCAAAAAAGAAAAGAAATGAATGTCTTTCTCATAATTTATCCCCCCTTAATGGATTAAACTATTTTTCACCCTCGGTTAAATCTCTGTAAATTAAAATTCATTTACAAGCCCGAAGTGGATTTTACCGTCCAGGAATCCGTCGCCCTTGCCCATCGCGTAACTCACGCCTATAAGGCCGATCGCGGTTTCCAGGCGGATTCCAAGCCCGTATCCGAATATGAACCCTTCCTGTTTTGCTATGTTATTTATATTGTCGGCAGGTCTGTAATAATACCCAGGGTCGAAAAACACGTCGCCGAAACTTTTTCTGGAAAAAGCGTACCGAAGTTCTACGCTGCCGTAGGTCAGCTTCGATGCCCTGAACTGCTCTTCGCGGTACCCGCGGACGTTCTTCATTCCTCCGACCTTGTAGAAATCCGCGTCCTCGAGCTTTCCTGAAGTGACCTGCCCTACGAAGAATCTTATCAGCAGCGACTGCCTTTTGAAAAACGAGGAATAAAAGTCTATATCCATCGAATATCTCTGCAATGAAAAGCTGGGATTGTCAGTGAGGGTTTCGGAGTAAATTTTCTTGTCTCCGTAAGTGTAATTTACATGATAAAGTATGCCCGATTCAGGAATGTATACGTTATCCCTGCTGTCGTATTTGATTTCGGTGCCTGCGTAGAGAACTCTTGAATCCGCGATTGTGTATGCTACTGTCGAATCCGGAGGAATCACCCTGTCGATTCCTGCGGAGAATCCCAGCGTGAACCTGTTTGTAACCAGTATGTCGCTTCTGAAATCGAATTTTCTGTGTGTGTAACTTGTGTCCTGTATCCTCTGAAGAAATCCTCCGCTTATGTTCAGCGGCAGTCCGAAGAAATAAGGTTCGGAATATTTCAGCTCCAGTTCCTGCGTGGATTTGGTTTCCTGCTGCCATCTCGCGTCCAGTCTGTGCGCAGTGCCGAACAGATTCCTGAATGAAAGGTTGACGAGACCTGTGAAATATCCGCTCTCTTTGTCGTTTGCAGGAGGAACGTATCCGAGTATGCCGTCGAAAGTGTTAGTGTTGCCTTCCTTAACGGTGATAAGGAGACCGGACTCGTTTTTGCTTGCAAGCGTGTATATCTGCGGTTCTTCCACAGAAGCGAAAATGTTGAGCTTCTCGAGCCGGTATTTCATGTCATGCATCATTTCTCTGGTGACCGTTCTGTTGTCGTTCAGCCTCAACTCTCTTAATATTACCTTATCTTTCGTATCTTCGTTGCCTTTAATTTTTATGTTTGAGATCTTAATCGCCGATTCTTCTTTTATGTTTATGACGATCCTGATTTTCGGATTGTTCTCGTCGTACAGCGATATCTCGTCTATTGCGGCTTTTGTGAAGAGACTGCCTTTCTTCTCATACGCGTTGAGAAGCGCTTTAATGTCGCTTGAAAGAGTGTTGTTGTCGAGTACGTTGCCGGTTCTGGTCTCGAATATTTTTTCAATTTCCTTTGTGGAAATAGTTCTGTTTCCATTTATGATAAGTTCGCCTATCAACGCCTGCTTGCCTTCCGATATAGTTATCTTCAGGTCGACGTATGACGAATCTGAAGTAAACTTTTTGCTGACTTCCGTGATTCTGGCAAGCAGATAGCCGTTCTCCCTGTATCTTTCTCGGATTGATTTCAGGTCGGAATTAAGCTGTTCATTAGTGAACTGCTTGTCCGGCTTTAGAAGCATGGCATTTTTGAGATTGTTATCGGAAAACACGGTGTTCCCTTCGAAAGAAACTGAACCGACAAGCGTCTGGGTACGGGAAATCTGCGGATACGAAAATAACATGATGCATGCCGGCAGAACGAAGAACATCCTGTTAATGAGTTGATTGTATTTTCTTTCAATTAATTGCACAAAATAAATTTATCCATTTATTGCAATAATGAAATACAAAAATAGGGGGCAATGATTATTCCTGAAACAAGAAACTCCGCCTCCGGCGGAGTTTCAGTTGTTAACCCGATAATAATATGTCTATTATTACTTGTTCTTTTTTGTGTTTTTCTTTTCTTCTGCTGAATCAGGATATTTTGTCATAATCTCTTTTCTTCTTCTGAATATCGATACAATAAATCCGATGAACAGCAGCAAGACGCCCGTCCAGAGTACGCTGATGAACGGTTTTACCGATACTTCAGCAACGAGGACTTCGTTGGCATTTGTGTTGTAGTTCCTGTTCCTGTCCATTATCGCGAACTTTGCCGACGTGCCGCCAGCTTCCTCGCCCTTGACGCTCATGTTCAGGAAATAGAATTCGTAATTCCTGTTGTCTTTCATCATATAAGGTACGGGAGTAGGCTGACCGTTCATGAACTGTGTCTTTACGTTAAGCGTTTCAGTAACCTTGCCGTCGCTGACGTTAATAATCGCGCCGAGAGTGTAGTTGCCAGACGCCATTTCTTTTCCGCCTTTCTGCATAGTGCCGAAGTCGAAATCGACAAACTCGACTGTAAGGTCTCCGATTTTCTGTTTCTCGCCTTTCTTAATGTCATATTGAGCTTCCTTCGGATATAGATCCGGTTCTTCAAGGCTCATGGGCGAAATATAGAGGTCCTTGTACGAAAAATTCGCTATGTCGGGATTTTTCATGACTCCGTTTGAGAACGAACTTACGAACATTACAGGCCTCATAGTCATTTCCTTGTTATCCTGCTCGACAGTCACGTTGAACGCGTACATCGTGTCGCGTTTGTTGTTCGGGTCCATGAAAGGTGTCGCTCCTGAATAAGTGAACTTGTATCCGAACGCCTCTTTCGGGACTCCCCGCTCGAGCGAGAGGTTAATCTCTTCGCTGTACCTTCCGGAACCGATTACTCCGAGGAAGAAGAGAGCTATCCCGATATGCGCGAACATTCCTCCGAAAGTAAGATGCCCTGTCCTTATTATCCTGACTGCCATTCTTGCGTTTATGAAGAAGGCTATGAGCGAAACCAGAGCGAATATTATGTACAGAGGATCGTGAAGTCCGATAATAACAAGTACGACTGTCATAACTACCGAAAGAATGCCCGGAAGTATCATGTTGTCGAGAAACTTCTTCGAATCGGTCTGTTTCCACTCGATGTAAAGGCTGATACCCATCGTTATCATCAGAAAGATAGCCAGAGGCATTGTCATCTTGTTGTAGAAATCAGCTTCAACCTTGGCTTTTGAGACTATTGGAAGGCTGGTGCCGACGAAAACAACGAGCGCCGCGGCGCAGAGAAGCATAGCGCCGATGAACAGGAAAGATTCCTTGGTGAAAAACTTCGAGCTTTCCGTTCTTACGTCCTTCAGGTTTTTCCATCTGAATACTATTGCTCCGAGGGATATAAGCGTGAAGGATGAAATGAAGATCACAAGCACGAGATAAACTACCGCGCCCGGATCGACGAAAGAATGCACCGACGAGTCGCCCAGAATCCCGCTCCTTGTAAGGAATGTGGAATACAGCACAAGAAGAAAAGCGAGTACGCTTAAAATCAGATTTGTCTTCTTGTAACCGCCGGTTTTTTTCTGTGTAAGAATCGTATGAAGGCTTGCCACGTTTATTATCCAGGGGATAAGCGACGAGTTTTCAACCGGATCCCATGCCCAGTAGCCGCCCCATCCGAGTACGCCGTATGCCCAGTAACCTCCCATCATAATTCCAAGTCCGAGTATGCCGCCTGAAAATAAAATCCACGGTATTGAGAATGTTACCCATTTATCGTATTCGTTCTTCATGAGCGAGCCCATAGCGAACGCGAAAGGCACTGTCAGCGCGGCGAATCCGAGAAACAGTGTCGGCGGGTGGATGGACATCCAGAAATTCTGAAGCAGGGGATTAAGTCCTCTGCCTTCAGGCGGAGTGAAACCGTATTCAACTTCTTTCGGAAAAGCTTCCCAGAGATAGTTGAAGGGCGTTTTCAGTATTAATATCAGAGAAAGAAAACTAAGTACAAGCGTGTAAACCGCCATCACCTGAGGCTCCAGCCTGTCTCCCTTGGAGACGAAGTTCAGGAGGAATATTCCGATGACGGCCGTAAGAAACGCCCAAAGCATGAAGCTTCCTTCCTGTCCGGCGTAAAACGTCGACATCAGAAGGGGAAGCTGCAGGTCCGTGCTGCTCTGCTCCCAGACATAAGCGAACTGAAACTGATGTGACAGGATTATGTACATCAGGTACAGAGCGGATGTGATAATGCCTATCGATGTTATGTGAAAGAATATCCTTCCCATGTTGAGAAATTTATCCTTTCCCGTGTGAGCCAGGAAGAATCCTGCCATTGATAATATCGACGCGGCAAATGAAATGTAAATTAAAACTTTACCTATCATAATGATATGCGGTTAAACTTTATTATTGTTGTTTATAAGTATTCTTAACGTCTTCACCCTTGCCTTCGTATTTAGATGGGCATTTGGTAAGAATGTCCTTGGCGAAGAAAGTATCACCCTTGACTTTTCCTTTCGCCACTATCATTGTGGCTATGTCGAAATTGTTGGGTTTTGCTCCGTCGAGAACAACCTTCATCTCGGTGTTGCTGTCGTCTTTCATGTAGAATGTGAACGTGTTTGCCGACGCGTCGTATTTTGCGTCCTTTTCCTTCACCCAGGTGCCCTTGACTTCTACTGTCTTGAGTTTCTTCTGGGCGTCCGCAAACGAGGCGTACTCTATTTTATTGTCCATAAAAGAGATGAAACCCACTACAATAAAAACAACGACAATGACCGACGCGATTACAATTTTTATTCTGTTAGTCATTTTTGTTCCTCTCTTTCAACTTTTTTGAGACTTCTGTCAATCTTGTTCAGATACAGGAATATTCCCGCCCATATTATAAGAGCGATTATCAGGACCAGATACATTGAGTTCTGTTCTAAAAAGTCGTGCATACTAATTATAATTTTTTTGAATTCTTAATAATTTCAGTTTCTCAACCCTTGTTCTTACGTTCAGTATCCAGAAGAAGAGCAGCGTAAAGCTGAAAAGCGAAAATAGGAATATCGACAGCATTACGGGGTTCATGTTTATCTTTCCCTGCGAGTTAACAATCGTATCAGCCGGATGTAGCGATTCTACGAGCCTCGGCATTATGAAAATAAAGAACGGAACCGTAACGAACGCGATAATGGCGTATACGGAGGCAAGTTTCGCTTTCTGGTCATGGTTTTCGATAGCCGATCTTAACGAGAAATATGCTCCGTATATAAGAAGCAGTATGAAGATCGACGTTTCCCTCGGGTCCCAGTTCCAGAAAGAGCCCCAGTTGAACTTCGCCCAGAGCGAACCTGTTACTGTCGCGAGAATTGTGAACAGGAAACCCACTTCCGCCGCGGAGTTCGCTTTAATATCGTAAAGAAGGTCTTTCTTCCTCAGGTACTGAACCGAATGAACCATTGAGAGCAGGAAAGAAAGCACTGCTATCCATGACATCGGCACGTGAAGATAGATTATTCTCGCCTTGTCGCCGAGTCCGGGTATAAACGGAATCGGAACAAGCGTTGTGCCGACAAGCACGATAGTGATAGAAATAAAAACTATTGTTTTATAAATGCTGTTCATCGTTTAATATGTTAATCGTTGGGAATCGGTCTGCCCATGCTTTCGTAAATTTCTTCGATCTGTTTTTTGTTTCTCAGCGCTTCGGCGTTTTCAGGGTCGAGTTCAAGGACTCTTCTGTAATGTTTCAGCGCAGGTCTGTATTTTTTCTTGGGGCTTACGTTAGCTTCGAACATGAGATAATTTCCCGCCGCCATATGTTTCGCGATGAGTTCTTTCTTGACGCTGTTGTCCTTTTTGTAATTGTTCTCGAAGTCATAAGCGCCTTTGGAGAGTTCGTCGGCTTTCTTGTCAACCGCGTCGTCCGGAGCCATATCCGTATTTCCCTGCATGTTACCCTGATTCATCTGATCGGGAGGCATATTGCCGTGCGGGTTCGGCATGTTCTGCTGTACCGGAGGCATGGTTTTGTTATCCGACATTTTCTTTTCTTCCATCTTCGTGCATCCTGCAATAAGCAGCGCGGACAATGCCAATAAAACTAATTTCTTCATTAATTTTTCTTTTTTATTTAGACAAATATACAAATTTTAATATTTATAATTCCTACAAATAATAACAATATATACACTTAAAGCGTTTCATATAAACTGCTATTTTTTAGGGGTTTTATTAAACTTTTTTTTGAAGGAATTTCAAAAGGAAAGCAATAAAACTGGCTTATATGATTAAAAAACCCGTCCCGCGATGCGCGGGGCGGGTTTTATTATTTACGATAATATTAATTGTTAAGACCGAAGTTGACAACACCGTTTATGTGCTTCGACTTGTCTATAATCTGACCGGCGGAATTCATGACCGCGCCGTGACAGAGATAACATTTATTAATTGCCCAGTTCTGCGGATGTGTTCCGCCCGGAAGCGGATTTCCTGTTGTCGGATTTCCGTGACACGTTCCGCAAGATGCAGAATTCGGTGTAAGGAAGTTCGCGACGGTTGTCTGGTTTCCGTTCTTGAAATTGCCGTGGCAGTAGGTTCCCGAACATGTCTGCGCATTCTTGTCCCAGACCGGGTCAGGCGTAACGCCCTCTGTTACCGTTTTGGCAATTGTGCCGAAAATTACTCCCGCTGCCGTCTTTCCGTCCTTGCTGATGTGATTCGGATCAGAGAAGGAGGAAACGGGCACGTGGCATTCTTCGCATTCAACTACCGCAGAGATACGGTTTAAAGTATCGGTAGTCATGTGCTTGTCGTGCGCACCGACGCCCTGCTGCGTATTGAGTGTGTTTCCGAAGAGTGACTTGGGCGGATAAATGTGGTCGTCATTTCCGTGACAGGTATTGCATGACTCGGGTCCGCTCTGGTGGCAAGTGTTGCAGGATACCTGCGCCGTACCGCCTGAATAATCGGCTCCGTGACACGATTTGCACAACGCCAGATTCCAGTTGTCGGCCGCGATGGATTTCCCGTGAAAGTTTGCAGAAGAGGGATTCACCCATCCGTCGCCGTGGAAACTGGTCGAAGGCGCCATGACCACGTCATCCTTGACCTCGCTGCACCCGTAGATGAAGCCGAAGATCGTTAATATTATCAGCGAATATAAAACAAATATTTTTTTCATACTCTTTAATTATTTAGTTTTTGAGCCGTGACAATAACCGCAGAATCCGGCACCGGCGACGCCGTCGGGCCGTGCATTCGCGTCGGTATGACAGGTATAGCAAACTGCGCCTTTCGTCTTATGCCAGCTTCCGTATTCGTCTTTCTGGAAATCGACTTCGTGAGTCTTCGGGTTTGTACCCCTGACTCCGTCGTTGTCAAAGTGGCATTTTACGCAGGTGGGGTCTCCGCCGTTAACGCTGTGGCATGATTCGCATGATTCGATGTCCTTCTTGCCGAGTGTAGCGTGAAGTCCGCCGCCCGTATTAACTCCGAAAGTCTTGAAGTTCGCCAGTGTATGGTTTTTTGGCATCATTCCCGTCTGAAGGTTTCCGCCGTCCCTGTGGCAGGAAGAGCAGAAATCAACCGGGTCATGACAGGTCTTGCATTCGAAACTTTTCTGCTTGGCATCGAGTCCGTGAGTGAACTGATAGTTCAGGTCATGGACTGTCGTCAGTTTCTGAAGCGCCGTTCTGTCGGTCCTTGTGGCGAAATCCTTGCCGTAATAAGGAGCGAAGAACTTGCCGTTGGCGTTATCGCCCGTGTACTTGGTCGGCTGGTGGCACGCTTCGCAGAAATAGTTCGAGTGACACATCATACAGTTGTTATTGCCGTTGCCCGTCGCCGCGTCGTAGAACACCTTGTGCTCGTTAAGGAAATTTTTGTTAAGGTGATCGTTCGGTTTCAGGTTGGTAAGGTTCAGGTGGCACGCTTCGCAGTTGTTAACCTGCTTGTTGCCGTCGTGGCATGTATAGCAGGTTTCCATCTTCGGGAAACCGCCGTTGGGGGCTTCCGAAGAATACTTGAAGTACTGCACTCCCGAATGACAGACGTTGCAATCGGTGTTCTGCGCAAGGTGCTTCTTGTGCGGGAACAGCATGTTTTTGTCCGTCCTGTTTAATTTCTTGAACACGCCACCGTAATGGCAGAAGCTGCATTCCTTCTCGTTCTTTACGTCATGGCAGTTCGCGCAGTCCGATTTCGAGGGCATGAGATTGTCTGTGCCCTTGAGCGATTCGTAAGCCGCCTTGTGGCAGTCTTTACAGGTAAGGCCTGCGTCTTTGATGTGCTTGGCGTGATTGAACTTAATCACGTCCTTGTTGTCCGTAATGTTTGTTGCGACGGATTTTCCGAAAATCCCCGTTAAACTCTTATTAGTGGTTACATAAGCAGTCAGTGTAACAAACAGGATTGCACATCCCAAAAACACTATGTAAAACTTTTTTAAATTCATGATCTCAAATTTTATTTTGCTTATGTTGTTTTTTAGAATTTTGTGAATAACCAGTAATTGAACCCAACGAGAAATCTCGTGTCAAATTTGTAAATTTCATTCGTTATGAACTGACCCTGAGCGTCGAATGATATCCTGCTTATCGGCCTGTAAGTGAGACCCAGCATTCCGCCGAATGCTTCGGACTTCTCAACGTTTTCGTTACCGAGGTTGTACCTCGAATAATTCAGGCTCGAAGTAAGAGTAAGCAGAGACTTTATCATTTCCCTGTTGAAGTAAGCGTAAACGCCCTCGGATTCGCCGGCGTAGCCGGTGTACTTTGTGATGCCGAGACCGTACCACTGACTTGAAGCTCCAAGCTGGATCTTGAATGAATGGTCGTCTTCATAAAACACTCCGCCGAACCTTCCGTAAATGTTAAGGTTGGTTCCGAGCAGATCAGCAGCATAATCAAGGCCGCCCTCGACTTCATGGTATCTCTTCTGTTCGAATACCCAGAATATCGAGTTGTAGGCGATTCTCGGCTCCCTGTAAAGGTATCCGGCCGTGAATTTAAGCCTGCTGTTAAGAGCGATGTTTGCGTTGAATTCGCCCCTCTGGAATTTCATGCGGTTGATGTCGTAGTAGGCCTTGGCGTAGAAATTGTGTTTCTTGTTAAGCCTGTAAGCGAGATCGAGACCGCCGTAGTGCTCCGATTTTGATTCGGTTTCAATGTAAACCGTCTTCGGATTGAAAAGCTCGTCAGCCCTTAACGTGTAGTAAGGATCGAGAGCTCTTTTCTTCATTGAATAACTTAAACCGACTGAAAGGTCAGGGACTCCGTAATACATGGCCTGGCCTCCCGCGAGGAAATTATCGGTAAGTTTGTACTTGTAACCCTTGAAGTCATAATCAAGCGGTGTGAGATATCCTCCGTAAGCGGAGATCTGAAGCTGCTTTTTCTGACCGAGCTTTAACTTGAAGTTAGCGCCTTCGATTGTTCCTCTTCCCGAACCGGCCGATACGTACTGCCTTCCGAGCTTAAGGTCGAGAGCGTTAAACAGGTTTGTTCCCTTTATGAAAGCATCATAAAAGCGGTAGGAAAAACCCCTGCCTACTTTCTTTATTACATCCTCATCTGTCTGTATGAAAGAGCTTACAGTCCACTTTCCGAAATTCAGGTCGAAAGCGAGATTCTGATAGCCTCTAAGATGAGTGGTGTAAGTTGCATCTGTAGTTTGCTGGGGAACATTATCGAGTCTCTTCCAGGTATAGAAATAGTTGTTCAACCTGAGGTTAAGAGTCTGGGCAAAACCCGATAACTGTGCGGCAAAAAACAGAACGATTGTGAGTAGAATAAACTTCCTCATAGTATGAAGTATTGTTAGTAAAAATTTTCTTCAAATGAAAGAAAGGTCATGCAGTGCATGACCTTTCCTGAATCAATTTACTTTCCGGGTTTCGTGTGCTGTATCTTTGCCCACGCTTCGTCGAACTTGAATTCTTTCGCCGTGGGGCTTTCGGAGTTGTGGCATCCGGTGCAGAAGGCCGCTTTATCCGACGGTACGTTGAGTCCGTTTTCAATAGCTTTCTGCTTGTCTTTCATTATCGACATTGACTTGTACTCTGATCCCGCGCCGTGGCATGTTTCGCACTGCACGCCCTGAGTCTTGTCGAATGTTTCGGTCAGCTCGGAAGGATCGATGTCTTTTCCGAGAACGTGACATTTAATGCACTGGGGTGTTTCGCTTGCTTTCGTGTTGAAACCCTTGTCCTTGGCGATCTTGTCGGCCTCGGGCGTTTCAAGAGTTTTCCACGCAGAAGCATGCTTTGAATTCTGCCAGATGTCGAGCTGTTTGCCCTGGGCATCCGACTTGTGACAGGCACCCGCACACTTGTTTACGCCGATGTATTTTCCGACGCCAGATGTGTGCGACTGTAAATTCGATGATATGGATACTAATAAAATCCCTACCAGCAAAAATAAACCTGCTTTCAAATAAAGATTCTTTTTCATGTCTCTTTTTTTGTTTAGGTTTTATGGAATATATGTATTTTTTTTAATTTTTACTCCTAAATATTACTTGCCTAACTTCTTCTTTTTTTCAGATAATAATGTCGACAAAAGATCGTAATTATGAGCGTACAGGCTCGGATTCGAGTTTATTCTCTTCACGAGCGATTTCGCGTCGTTTATCACGTTCGCGTCTCCATTAAGCTCCGCACTATTTTTACTAAGCATCTCATTCAATGTTCCTGACAGTTTCTTGATGTCGGACTTCCAGTCGAGCATCATTTTCGAGTATTCCGCGTCGTGGCATTTTGCGCATATTTTTTCGTTCGGTTTTACTATGCCGCTTTTGTCGTTGTGACAGTCAACGCAGCCGACTCCGCCCGCCTTCATTATATCAGGCGTGTTCTTTCCCTCGAATGTACCGTTGTAAACCTGCGCGATGAGGCCGTGGCATTTGGCGCAGGCGTCGTTCGTCTTCGCGTCCGTGTGATGACACGAATTGCAGGTGTTGAAAGAAATTATCAGCTCTCCGTGTTTCTTGTCGTTTGAATGGCACTTGTTGCACTGAACGTGCTGTTTTACGATGTGAACGTTATGCGAAAATTGTTTGCCGAATATTGTCTTGTTTATTTCCTGAATTCCCGTGTGACAGTTGTTGCATTCGTTCGGGATGAATTCCGAATTCGATTTGAAATCCGGTAGTTTCGAGCCGGATACCATTCCTACGGCTTCCTTCATCAGGTTGTAACTTCCGACGAGGAGCTTGTCAGCGAACTGTATGTTGTGAACGCTCTTGCCTAATTCTACTATCTTAATGTTGTGCTGCGCCTCGTCAAGTTTTACAAGCGCTTCGTTCTTCTTGTCGCTCTTCGAACCGTCTATGATTCTCTTCGCCGAACTGTAGATGGATTTTATCTGAACAAGCCTTTTCGATGTCGACTGCTCCCACTGTCCGATGAGATTGCCGTAACCCTTGCCGTGACAGTTATCGCAGGCGTCTTTTCTCGCTTTCAGCGTGCCCGCGCTGTTCTTGCCGGCTTCATGCAGGGTGTGGCAGCCTTTGCAGCTTATGCCGCTTGAGTACATTGAGCTCGGAGAATCTTCAACGTTCTTTCCGTTTACACCGGTGTATAGGTTCACCTGGTTCGAGTGGCTGTTCTCGTGGCAGGTTTTGCAGTCAGGCGCGGTTCCCGCCTGTAGCTTCTGCACCTTGTGCTGTATCGGCGCATGACAGTAAATGCACGTCATGCTGTGCTTGAGAATGTGTGTCTTGTGCATGAACTCGACGTCAGGATACTTGTCGAGTTTCTCGGTTTCAAAATGGCACTGGAAACATCTTTCCTTGCCGACGTCGCCGTTGCCCGATACTACGTTATCGTGACAGCCGTTGCATTCGATCTTCTTTTCAATGACGGACGTATGGTTGTATCTCATCGATGCAAGCTGCTCGGGCGTTTTCTTGTCAAGAGAATGGCAGGTCTTGCAGTTCGAAAGTTTGTCGAATTTATGTTCGGGATCGTCCGATTTCTTGAAGTGACAGTTGAAACAGGTTGTGTACGTAACCTGCATGTGTGAACCCTGCACTATCTGCGAATGACAGCTCGTGCATTTCAGCTTTTTACCTCTCTTCAGCTCCTGAAGATGATGCTTGTGATTGAAGTTTATTCCTTTGGTGACGTAAACAGTATCCTGGAATGCCTGATTCTCGTGGCATCCTGACCTTGCGCATGTGTTGTCGGGGATATCGGCCCATGGTTTTCTTTTCTTGTAACTGCTGGAAATGTAGTTTACTATCTGTACAAGTCCGTTCAGTTTTCCTTTAATCTTACCTTCAAGACCCGGCTCGAAATGGCACTGCACGCATTCAACCTTGTTGTGGGAAGAAGTCTTCCAGCTCTGATAAAACGGCTCCATGTAATGGCATGTCGGACAGAATGCAGGCCGTGAAGTATACTCGGCGGAGACCGCCAGAAGTATTATAAGAAAAGCAAACCAAATACCCGTAAAAAGCAGAAATCTTCTGAATCCCCTGACTTTCGGGAAAAATCTTTTCTTCTTTTTCGGTTCTACAGTATTATCATCCATGGGGATATTTTTGAATATATTATATTAAATTTCAATTAAAATATAAATCTTAATAAATCACTCCGCATCGGTTTTGCCGGCTGCGGTCCTTTCGCTCATTTCTTCTTCAATCTTTGCAAGTTCCCTCGGATGTTCGTGTTCCATCTGGTGTCTCGTAAGGTATCCCGTGTACCATGCTTTGTTCATGGGGGATACGTCGGGATTAAGAAATATGAAGTAGAAATGCCATACAAGTATTGCAAGCGAAGCGAGAATGGCTTCGTACCAGTGCACGGCTGTAGCGATGTTCATCCCGTATACGTTTATTATCGGAAGAAAATAATTTTCAAACCAGAGCACAAGTCCGGTTCCGCCCATGACGACCGTGCCCCAGACAACGGCCCAGTATTCGGCCTTTTCTATGTAAGAGAACCTGTCGAAATACGGTCTTTCTTTTCTCTTGCCGATTATATACTGCAGCGATTCTGTGAGATCGGTTATATCCGATCTGTAGAACCAAAGGTCCTTGACGAGTTTCCTTCCGCGTTTTGTGAAAATTATATAGAAAACGTGATAAAGAGCGCCGGCAACCATAACCACGGCTGCTATCCTGTGAACGACGCCTCTCACTTCAAAAGCGTTTTCGCCTATGAAGAAAATAATCCATTTTACCCAGAATGCTTCGGGGTATTTAAGCGCGAAGCCTGTTATAACAAGCGTTATGAATGAAGAGAGCAGCAGAAAATGCTGAATCCTCTCGTTCTTTGTCATCCTTAAATATTTGCCTTCAGTTGTCATTAGTGTTTCCCTGCCTTTATATCTTTCTTTTTTCTTCTGTAGTCCAGAATGTTGTGTAATGTCATTCCTCCGATAGTAGCTATGATGAGAACAATGTATATTCTCGATATCCAGAGAAGTACAGGATTATCCTCGTCGGTGTCCTGCGTGTGAATCTTCGAATTGATGAATACTTCGCTGGCTCCCGGGTGGCACTTACCGCATGTCTTGCCGAGATTTTTCTTGTTGATAGTGGATAAAGTGTCGCTCGAATGCCTTATGTTATGGTTTCCGTGGCAGGAGCCGCAGTCGGCCGCCTGTTTCGAGCCGCCTCTTACTGCGAGTCCGTGGAAACTCTCAAGATAAGTTCCGGCAACGTTTTTAAGGTTGTTGTTCCTGATAATTTTTACCGAAGCGTGGCAGGAGGAGCAGAGTTTTATTATACCCCTCTGTCTTGAGCCCTCGGAGATTCCAAGCGAATCCGTTGATTTTACCTGATGGTTTCCGTGGCAATCGACGCAGTTAGGCGCGTCGGAATTTCCTTTTGTCATCAGCGAAACTTCATGAACGCTTCCTGTGTATTCGCCGAGCTGTTTGGTATGGCATCCTGACTGTCCGCAAGTCCTGTCGACGTTTTTCTTGTTTATGTTCGATGACGGATCGCTCGCCATTTTCATGTCGTGCGCGCCGTGGCAGTTTGAACAGGTCGCCGCCGCTGTATTTCCGTCTTTCAGCGCGAGATAGTGGAAGCTTAATTTGTAATCTTCAGTATGGTTTGTCTTGCCCTTGGTCACCTTATTGTTGCTGTGGCATTTGAGGCAGATGTCGGCCTGATTGATTTTCGAGAATTCGTCGGATTTAAGAACCGCTTTTATGTCGTGCTCGCCGTGACAGTCGAAACAGCTGGGCGCGTCCTTGTTTCCGTTATTGAATTCTCTGCCGTGCATCGAGTTGTTGAATTTCGTCACCTCGCCCGGATGGCATTTTCCGCAAGTGTTCATCATCTTGGCTCTGACAGTCGATTCTTTCGGGTCTGACATTTTTTCTATAGTATGGTCTCCGTGACAGTCGCTGCAGCCCGCGGCGGGATTCCCGTCTTTCTGAATCGAGCCGTGAATGCTGGTTTTGTAATTCGCTACAAACTTCGCTGAGCCTTTGTTTTCGCCCGGGAAAAGCTTTTCGTCCAGATGGCATTTCAGGCAGGCCTGAGATTCTATCGTCATCCTGCTGTTGTTTATCTTGTGCGAGCCGTGGCAGCTTACGCAGTTCGGCGCGTTTGTATTTCCGTTCTTCAGAACCGTATGGTGAATGCTGTTGTTGAAGTCCTTCTGGTAATTCCCGTGGCATTTTCCGCATACGGACGGTATGTCGCTCTTGGTAATTTTCTGCACCTCATGTCCGCCCTTGTGGCATCCTTCGCATCCAATGTTCTTCTTGAAATGTAGACTAGTCGTGAAATCCTTTACGTTCTTGTTATTGTGACAGTCGAAACATAAATTCGTATTGTTCGCTTTCAGTTCCTTCATAGGCCTCTGACTGTGTGGATTATGGCATGAGGAGCAGTCTTTGTTCTTGTGAACGCTGTTTTCCGGTGATTTAACTTTATCGTGGCAGGTCTTGCAGTCGATTTTCTTCTTGTTCGGATTATGGGGCATCTCTTCCGGCTTGTATCCTTCGTGGCAGTCGGTGCAGTCGAATCCCGCATGCGTGGATTTCTTGTACAGCGCAGGGTCAACGAACAGTGAAACTTTCTTGCCGTTCTTGTCCATCGTCAGCGACTTGTCCTCATGGCAGGCGAAACAGTCATCAGTACCCTTCGCTCTGAGAAACTTAGCGTTTGACGCAAGAATTACTATTGACACTAAAAAGGCAATCGTAGCTGCTATGAATACAAATTTTCTTTTAGCGGTCATCATTTGTCTTTCTTCGTTATTTTTAATATTACATTTTCAAATTCGCTTAATTTCAACGGCTCGGAAATCTGGCTGACTCTATCGGAAGCAACTATATCCGTTTCGTTGAGTGAGGGAAGACATATCACCGAAGCTCCGTTGTATCTGCCGATAATCATCTCCTTAAGCTCCGACGGAATTTCTTTGTCGATGATAATTACCTCGGGAGAATCCTTGCTGCCCTTAAGTTTTGCTTCAAATGTTTTCCTCGAGTCCGTATCCGTAATTATCACAAATTCATGTCTGAAATTATACTTATCCAGTACTTTGGCAATAAGCTTGTAGATTTCGTTCGTTAGGCTGAATATTTTAATTGTAATTGGATTTTCCATTTTTCCCTTTATACAATAATAGGGCTATTTGCAAATACTATACCAAACAGGAGATAATTTTATCCAATAGCGGCTTTTTCATGTAGAAAAAGTCTACAAAGATGCGATATTTGATTAAATTTGAACCTCTTTGTTTATAAGAGAAATTTGTGGAGCGCCGGAAAAAATATTTGTAGAAATTATGGACTGGTTATGTGGAAATATTACACTATTATCTGATTTACATATTATTATGTAACGGCGGAATTATTTGACATCGACACCGAACTCCGACAGTTTATTGTAAAGCGTCTTTCTGTCGATACCGAGTATTTCGGCTGTTTTCTTTTTGTTTCCGTTTGCGATTTCAAGCACTTTCAGTATATATTTTTTCTCGAGTTCTTTAAGGCTTATCCCGTCGGAATTTGCAATGTAATCTTCAAAATAATTTTTATCACCGTTGGATACTATATGCTTGCTGTCTATCTTACCGTTGTTCGCGGTTATTGCAGCCTGCTCAAGAATATTCTC
>CAIKZJ010000101.1 GCA_903831845.1 uncultured Ignavibacteriota bacterium | reverse complement strand
TGTGCGCGACGAGAAACCCGGCGTTTATTACTGGTGCGCATGCGGCAGGTCATCGAATCAGCCCTTTTGCAACGGCGCTCATAAAACAACGGAGTTCACGCCCTTAAAAACGGAAATAACCGAAGAGAAAAAAGTCGCATGGTGCGGATGCAAACAGTCAGGCAATAAACCTTTCTGCGACGGAACACATAAAACTTTATGATGAAGAATTATATAATCGACGGAATATCGGTTAACGACAGCGCGAACGGCAGGGAGCCGCTCGTTTTCGTTCACGCGTTTCCTCTGAGTTCGGAAATGTGGAGAAATCAGGTTGAGTATTTCTCCGGAAAATACAGAGTCATTACATATGATGTACGCGGTCTGGGAAAAAGCAGATCCGAAGACAACCAGTTCATGATGGAAATGTATATCGACGACCTGATTAAAGTCATTCAGAATACCAGTTCAGGAAAGGTAAACGCGGTCGGACTTTCAATGGGCGGATACATTATACAGGGAGCGGTTCTAAAGAATCCCGGACTATTCAGGACGATAACTCTTGCAGATACCAAAGGAGAGAGGGACACCGACGAAGCTCTTGTATCAAGAGCGGGCTCCATTAGACTACTCAAGAGCGGCGGAAGAAACGAGTTCAAATCAACTTTCGTGAAGCGTCTTCTAAACGAAGCGAACTATAACACAGAAGTCAGGACGGTTCTCGAGAAAATTATTGACGGAAATACTGACGATGGAATATGCGGAGCGCTTCTTGCACTGGCAACGAGGTATAATTTTCTTGAAGGTCTTTCAAAACTCGACATCCCGTCGCTTATCATAGTCGGAAGAGACGACATACTAACTCCCCTTCCGGACGCGGAGAAACTTCATTCGTCATTGAAAAACTCCTTGCTTCAGATAATCAGCGCCAGCGGACACATGTCGAACATGGAAAACCCCGGCGAATTCAATTCGTCTCTCGAAAACTTTTTAAAGACACATGAAGGAAATTAAGGTACTGGGTATTAACGTTTACGATTACGAAGGGCCGGGCGAGCCGCTTATATTCGTGCATTCTTTTCCGCTGAACAGCGGAATGTGGGACAGGCAGGTCGGGCATTTCAGGGAGAAGTACAGAGTCATCACGTACGATCTTCGCGGCATGGGAATGAGCGCCGACAGGGACAATGTTTTTACGATGGAGAAACTCGTCAACGATTTTTTCCACATAATCAATCATCTTAAACTGGAGCGCGTTCACGCCTGCGGACTTTCAATGGGCGGATACATACTTCTGCGTTCGGTTGTAAAAGACCCGACAAGGTTTTATTCTCTGACTGTAGTGAATACGAAATCGGAAAAAGACACGGATGAAGTGCTACTGAAGCGCTCGAACGCGGTAATAAAGATAAAATCGGGCGGCAGAGACCCTTATCTCGAAAAACTTATTTCAAACCTGACTTTCAGCAAAGACCATGACCTGATCGGCGAAATACGGAATATAATCGAACACAATTCGGACGAAGGAATATGCGGCTGTCTTCTTGCGCTTTCCACGCGTACGAACACGCTGGAAGGAATAGCGTCGGTAAATGTTCCCCTGCTGTTACTCTCGGCGGAAAAAGACGCGATTACCCCGCCTGAAAACCTGAAAAGAATTTTCAATAAGTTTATTGAAACTAATTCACCGTCAGGTTTTGTTGCAATGTATGAAATTTCAAACAGCGGCCACTTATGCAACCTTGAAAATCCGCATGAATTCAACACAGCGCTTGAATGGTTTTTGAATTGTATTGAAATTGAGGCAATAAAAGGATAATTTCTAAAATATACGGCGAGTATAGCTCAGTTGGCAGAGCGTCAGATTGTGGCTCTGAATGTCACGGGTT
>CAIKZJ010000100.1 GCA_903831845.1 uncultured Ignavibacteriota bacterium | reverse complement strand
GGAGCGCCGCCGGTTTTCAGGCGGCTTATCACCTGATGCCGGATTCAAGAATCTTGTTTTCTATAATCTGTTTTCGTCTGGATTCCCGCTAAGACCATGCGGGAATGACAAGAAAAAAGCTTGATTCTTGATTCTTGCTTCTTGATTCTAAAATTTCAGAAACAAAATTCAGAAATATTAAAAGCTAGATTCTAAATTCTAGATTCTAGATTCTGCTCTTAGGATTCTGCTCTTAAGAATCTTTTTTCTTAAAATCGATTTCCATTTGCCGCTCTCCCTTATCGGGTCCTGTTTCGTATTCCATCATTATCGATATGGGGCGCGTGCTTTCGAATTTTGAAAGAACTATTTTTATCATGCTCATTACGGGTACGGAGAGTATCATTCCGACAATGCCCCAGACGTATCCCCAGAACAACAACGAGAACAGCAGGAGAATCGGGCTTAAGTTAAGTTTGTCGCCGAGTATTTTCGGTTCGACTACGTTGCCCATCACGCTTCCGACCACAGCCATTATCACAAGAAGTATTATCGGCGTGATAAAGTTGTCGTACTGAAGGAGCGCGGTGAGGAACGGAAGTATCGTCGCGATGAACGCGCCGATGTTCGGAATGTAAGCGAGAATGAATGTAAGGAGGCCCCAGAGTATGGCGAAGTCGAGCCCGAACATCCAGAAGACGACCATTATAATCACTCCGTGAGCGAAGTTGATAAGCGTCTTGCCCACGATGTATTTCCTCACGTCGTAGAGAATGTCGGTGAGGGCTTCGGTAATTTTTCTGGATTTCTCGGCTGAGAACGCCTTGAGAATTCTTCTCCTTATGCTTCCGAATTCGGTAAGGAGAAAGATAACGTATATGAGTATGAGAATGAAATTCGTGAATAATCCGGCTATTCCGGAAATGAGATCGGTGATTATGCCCGCGATTTTTTCGCCGTTAAGGAAATTGGCGATGTTCATATTGTCCTTGTACGACTGCGGTATTCCGAGGTTGTCGAAATACTTAAGGGACGAGTTAATGAGCTCCTGCCCTTTCAGAACGTACTTCGGCACGTCGTTCTTGAACGCGACTATGCTCGTATAGACAAAGACGCTTGAAAGGTTCGCGATTATGAGAATGATGAGCACAATGATTATAATCGCGACGAACGCGGGAATTTTCTTCCTCTTCATGAATTCATAGAACGGGGCGAAGAGGAAAGAGATAATCAGGGCGACGAAAAACGGCAGAAGTATCGACTGCAGTTCTTTCAGGATAAAGAAAGAGAATCCCGCAAGAAAGAGTCCCGCGACGATGCTTAAAAATTTAGAGTACCTGTTCTCCAAAGTTTAATACTTTAAAATTTTCTTATAGGGGATGGGGTCAGCCTTCCCCGCCATTTGAAATCCGCGCAGCCTTAGCGCGCAGCTGTCGCAAACGCCGCATGCCTTGTCTTCTCCCTTGTAGCACGACCACGTGAGGTGAAGCGGCGCTTTCAGTTTAAAAGAATATTCTACAATGTCTTTCTTAGAAAAATTTATAATCGGCGTTTCAATCCTTATTCTCGTACCGGGCTTAGTGCCCAGGGAAATCATTTTTTCATACGATTCGAAAAACTTCTTCCTGCAGTCGGGGTATCCGCTCGAATCTTCTTCAACGGCTCCGATAAAGATGCTCCTTGCGCCGATAACTTCCGCCCAGCTCGTGGCGATGGCGAGAAGGTTCGCGTTCCTGAAAGGCACGTAACTTGTAGGCACCTTTTTGTTCTTCAGGTCGGCTTTTGAAATTTTTATTTTACTATCGGTGAGGGATGAGCCCCCTATCTTTTTAAGATAACCGATATCGACAATTAAACGTTCTTTGACGCCGTAGAAATTTGCGACGTCGTTAAACGCCTTGAGTTCACGCTTTTCCGTACGCTGACCGTAGTTGACGTGAAGGAAAGCGAGGTCGTATTTTTTGAAAGCAAACGCGGCGGTCAGAGTGCTGTCCATACCGCCGCTTGCCAAAACTATCGCTTTATGTCTTTTTACCAGAGCCACTTGAACTCTCTTGCTTTTTGTTCGAGTTCTTCCCTGAAATTCGGATGCGCAATATCGATTAGGAGTTTAGTCCTTTCGCGGAGCGTTTTTCCGTACAGGTCGGCTATGCCGTATTCGGTAATGATAGTCATAACGTCGGCGCGTGTCGTGACAACGCCTGAGCCTTCCGTGAGCATAGGCACAATTTTCGATATCGTATGATTTTTAGTCGTTGACGGGAATGCGAGTATCGAGCGTCCGCCCTTGCTTCTCATCGCGCCTCTTACGAAGTCGAGCTGTCCGCCGAAGCCGGAGAAGATTCTCGGGCCCATCGAATCGGAGCAGACCTGACCTGTGAGGTCGACCTGAATCGCGGAGTTAATCGATACCATGTTATCGTTTCTTGAAATATTGACCGGGTCGTTTACGAATTTCGACGACCTGAATTCTATCAAAGGATTGTTATGAATATAATCGTGTACGAGTTTAGTGCCGATGACGAACGACGATACAACCTTGTTCGGGAGGAACGTTTTCTTTTCGCCGTTGACGACGCCGAGGTCGATTAGTTCTATAAGACCGTCGGAGAACATTTCCGTATGGATGCCGAGGTCTTTCTTTTCCTTCAGGAACGGAAGGACCGCGTCGGGAATAGCGCCGATACCCATCTGGAGCGTAGCGCCGTCGCAGATAAGCGAAGAAATGTGTTCTGCGATTTTCTTATAGACATTTTTTTCCTCTTCCGAAGCATTCGCGTCAACCATGGGAACGTCGAGGAGCGGTTTATCCACTTCGACTATATATTTCAGTTTGCTGACGTGAATGAAGTTATCGCCGAGCACCCTTGGCATTTGCGGGTTAATCTGCGCGATAATTACTTTTGCGTTTTCGGCTGCCGTTTTCGAGACTTCGTTGCTTACGCCGTAGGAGCAATATCCGTGTTCATCGGGAGGAGAAAGGTGCAGCATGCAGACGTCTATAGGCAGTCTGCCGAGGTCCATCAGCCATCCGATTTCCGAAAGGAAAACCGGGAAGCAGTCGGCTCTTCCTTCATTTACGGCTTTACGAACATTTCCCGCAGTGAAGAGCGCTTCGTGAACGAAATGGCCGGCCATTTTCGGGTCGACGTAGGGAGCTTTATGGAACGTAGTCAGGTGAGTGACTTTTACATTCTGAAGTTCTTTATATCTCGCGCACATAGCGTCAACGAGCACATCGGGGAATGCACTGTTGGCATGAAGGTAAACCCTGTCGTTTGAATTGATAACTTTTACCGCTTCTTCCGCCGTGACTACCTTGTTCTTATAAATGGGTGTATGCATACGTGGGGTTAAAATTTATATTTTTTCTGGATACCAGTTTAAACGCTTAAAAATAGTATAATTATACGATTTAAAAAAAGCAAAAAAATCTGCGTAATAGCAGTTTTCGGACGGGTCGGAACAGCGTTCTATGACTAAAATTTGACTGAGAAAAGTGCAAAATGCAAAATTGAAATTGCAAAAGTACAATGTAAAGTTTAAATTTCAAAAATGAACATAATAACTTTTAATTTTTAATTGTACTTTTAAACTTTGAACTTTAAATTTTACATTAAAAAAAGCGGGCTTTTCAGCCCGCTTAATTTATAATTTAAAATTTACGATTTTAAATTGAATCAGAGGTTTCCCACCATCTTCTTCGGATCGACCCACTGCGTGAACTGCTCGTCGGTGACGAGTCCGAGTTCCATCGCGGCTTCGCGGAGCGTCTTATTTTCCTTATGCGCCTTCTTCGCAATCTTCGCGGCGTTTTCATAACCGATATGGGTATTGAGAGCGGTTACGAGCATCAGCGAATTTTCGAGATGGCGGCTGATTATCGGATAGTTCGGCTCGATTCCGACGGCGCAGTGAATGTTGAACGATTCGCAGGCGTCGCCGAGCAGGCGCGCTGAATGCAGCAGGTTCGTTATCATTACGGGTTTGAACACGTTGAGTTCGAAATGTCCGTAAATGCCGCCTGTATTGATGGCGACGTCGTTGCCGAGTACCTGCGCGCATACCATAGTGAGCGCTTCCGACTGAGTCGGGTTGACTTTGCCGGGCATAATGGAAGAGCCGGGTTCGTTTTCTGGAATAATCAACTCCCCTATTCCGCTTCTCGGACCTGATGCGAGCAGGCGTATGTCATTCGCGATCTTCATAAGGCTGACTGCCAGAGTTTTAAGTCCGCCCGAAGCTTCGACGACACCGTCGTGCGAAGCGAGAGATTCAAACTTGTTCTCCGCGGTTTTAAACGGATGGCCTGTAAGGTCTGCGATATGCTTCGCTACGATCACGTCATAGTTTTTAGGAACATTGAGTCCCGTGCCGACTGCCGAGCCTCCGAGTCCGAGTTCGGAGAGGTGCGCGAGAGTATTCTTTATCGCGCGGAGACCGTGGTCAATCTGCGACACGTATCCCGAGAATTCCTGGCCGAGAGTGAGCGGAGTCGCGTCCATAAGGTGCGTGCGTCCGATTTTCACCACGTCGCGGAATTTTTCTGATTTCTCTTTAAGCACTTTCATAAGCGCTTCGGCTTTCGGAAGCGTGTTTTCGACTATCATCTTATATCCCGCGATATGCATAGCAGTCGGGAAAGTATCGTTCGACGACTGCGACTTATTGACATCGTCGTTCGGGTGAAGAACTTTCTTCGCGTCTGTAAGTTTGCCGCCGGTCAGGACGTGCGCCCTGTTGGCGATGACCTCGTTCACGTTCATGTTCGACTGCGTTCCCGAGCCTGTCTGCCAGACTACAAGCGGAAACTCGTCGTCGAGTTTTCCGGCGAGAATCTCGTCGCATACCTTACCTATGAGTTCCATCTTCTCTTTCGGAAGGACGCCGCACTCGAAGTTAGCCATAGCCGCGGCTTTTTTAAGGATTGCAAATGCATAGATTACCTCTTTCGGCATAAGCTGCGCGCCGATAGTGAAATTCTGTTTGGACCTTTGTGTCTGTGCGCCCCAGTACTTATCGGCAGGCACTTTCACTTCGCCCATCGTATCGTGCTCGATTCTGTATTCCATTTTTATGAATTATAATTTTAAGAAATTATTTTTTACCGTGTTCGGCGGTGACGGTCGTAAAGAGGCCGCCGCGTCTTGTGAAGATACCCTTTACTTCCATCCATCTCGGCTTGAGGACCGAAACGAGGTCGTCGAGTATTCTGTTGGTAACGTTCTCGTAAAAAATCCCTTCATTCCTGAACGACTGCAGGTAATATTTCAGGGACTTAAGTTCGACGCATTTTTTATCCGCGATGTAGGAGATGGAAATAGTTCCGAAGTCGGGCTGACCCGTTTTCGGGCAGACGGAAGTGAATTCGTCGGTAGTGTGAACGATGACATATTTTCTGCGGGGATGGGAATTAGGAAATACT
>CAIKZJ010000099.1 GCA_903831845.1 uncultured Ignavibacteriota bacterium | reverse complement strand
TTATTTCGGTTTACGATATAACAGGAAGGGAAGTGCGCACTCTCGTGAACGAAACGCTTGAGCCGGGAACGTATGAAGTAAGATTCGACGGCAGCGGTCTCAACAGCGGCGTGTATTTTGTGCGGATGACGGCAGGGGAGTTTTCACGAACAATGAAAACTGTATTGATTAAGTAAAACATAACCCATCTGGATTCGTATTCTGTCAATGATACAGCGAACATGCTGTCAAATATTTGCTTTAAAGCGACGATTTTGTGATTTGAATATGTAAAGGGTGTTATTTAATATTAAAAAGTTATCGATCAAAGGGTAACCAAAAAATTAAATTCCGAATATGAAAAGACTAATCTTAGCGTTTTTCGTATTCATTTTAAACTTCACAATGCTGGTCCGGTTCTCAAACGGACAATGGATACTTCAGAACAGCGGCACGACACTTCCTTTAAACGGCGTCAGCACGGTAAGCTCGGGCGTATGCTTTGCCGCGGGCGACAGCGGGGTTTTTCTCAAAACCGTGAATGCGGGAGTCAACTGGAGCAAGTCGATGCTCGGCTTGAACTACACGTTCAATGCAGTTAAATTCACAAACGCGAACACGGGCTGGATTGCAGGCAACAGTGGCGTGATACTGAAAACTGTCAACGCCGGTGCGAACTGGACTGCCCAGACAAGCGGTACAATTCAGAACCTTTTTTCAATCTTCATCCTGAACGCGAACACGATTTTTATTACGGGCGATTCGGGAGTCGTTCTTAAAACCACAAACGGCGGAACAGGCTGGACACAGCAAACGACTGAATTAAGGAAAGCGCTTTACGCCGTGTATTTCAGCGACGCGAATACAGGCTGGAGCACTGGCAGTTACTATATCAAAACAACTAACGGCGGGGTTAACTGGATAACAAAAATGTCCAGCGCCAGCAGGCGTTCGATATTTTTCCTTAATCCCTTAACCGGCTGGATGACCGGTCTGAACTACGGCAAGAGCAAATCCACTGACGGAGGCGAGACCTGGAACGATACCTATTCAGGATACGACTATTCACCGCCGGCGACTTACACCGCAGTTCAGTTTATTAACCTGAATGTCGGATGGTGCGCCGCGACGCATTCACTCGGCGGCAGTGTGATAATGACGACAAACGGCGGCGCGAACTGGTTCAATGAATACCCGACCACTGACGACCGCCAGTTGTACGATATGTCTCTGCTCACAAGCGGAGAAGGATGGGCAGTCGGTAAAACGGGAACCATCATAAAAAGAGGTCCGTATATCGGAATAATAAATATCGGCGGAATTGTCCCGTCGGAATACTCGATGAGCCGGAACTATCCGAACCCGTTCAATCCTTCGACAAAATTCACGATTGATATCGCGAAAGCGGGTTTGACAAAGATTTCGGTATTCGATATAGCCGGTAGGGAAGTGCAGACTCTCATGGACGAAACGTTACAGCCGGGGACATATGATGTAAGGTTCGACGGCAGCGGACTCAACAGCGGCGTGTATTTTGTGAGAATGACAGCTGGGGATTTTACGGAGACAAGGAGAATGGTACTTTTAAAATAAAGAATAGGATTTTTAATTATAAAAGCACCGGAGTGAATTTAAATTACTACCGATTAAAAGCAACTTACTTTAATATTACTTATTATGAAAAAATCAGTGGTGCTAATCTGGTTGTTTTTTGCCGTATTCTCAAATTGTTATTCCCAATCAGGATGGACAAAAATTTATGCCTGCGATTATCTGGGAGTTGGCATTCATTTTTTTAATCAGAACACGGGTTATCTTATTAATGAACGAAGCGTCTTTAAATCCACGAACAGCGGAACAAACTGGTTCAGTATAATAACCTTGAGTACCAATTACAACGGCAGCAGCGGTTATTATTTTGACGCGAATAACTTTATCTTAACAGGTTCCGATGATATTCACGTATTCGGATGGATCGGCGTTTGGAAAAACGGCGTCAGAACGGATAGTTATCTGAATCCGATATTATCTAATTTAGGTATTACTTCGACTCATTGGATAAATAATGATATCGGCTATGCGGCGGGCACCGATTTGGGACTGTCAAGCTATACTGGCAGAGCATTCAGAACAACTAACGGCGGCGCTAACTGGACGGAAATCTCTCCGTCAGGCAGTCTGTATGTTAACTGCATAAAATTCCTGAACGCCAGCACCGGATACATTATTAATCCGTATTTCAGGAAAACGACTAATATGGGCGCGAACTGGATTGCGGTAAACGATACAAGCGGATTGGATATGCATATTGTAAATTCTGACACCATATACATCGCGGGGTATCGCGGCAGAGTAAACATTTCAACAAATGGCGGCGCGGCATGGACTGCGCGAAACACCGGCGTTAATTTCGATATCAACAGAATCGATTTCTTAAATTCCAAAACCGGCTGGATATGCGGAAGCAACGGGATAATTATGAAAACTACCAACGCGGGTATCAACTGGCAGACGCAATTATCTGCGGGTTCAGCTTTTATCTTAAGGGATATACATGTCTTAAATCAGAATTATCTTTGGGTCTCGGGTGATTCGGGTACAGCCAAGGGAATCGTGTTCAAAACAACGACAGGCGGCTCTTCTTTCGTTCGGAATATTTCAGAAGGTATACCTTCTAATTTTGAATTGTCGCAAAACTATCCGAACCCGTTCAATCAAACTTCAATCTTCAGATTCCAATGTTCAATGAAGGGGCTGGTAAATGTTTCGGTTTATGATATCACCGGAAGGGAAGTGCAGGCTCTCGTGAATGAAACACTTACGCCCGGCACTTATGAAGTAAGGTTCGACGGGAGCGGACTCAACAGCGGCGTGTATTTCGTACGAATGACGGCAGGGGAGTTAAAGGAAACAAGAAGGATGGTACTGCTGAAATAGGAGGTATTTCGGCGGTTTATATTTTCGATCTGTAAGAACAGTGATTATCACATAATTTGGAGGAAAAAAACAACAAATACACTCCTGCCGATACGATTGTGTGCTGGTTGAAGACAAAATCGGACCTCGCAATATTGCTGACCGAAGGCTGGTACAGAATTCCGGTATCCACAAAACTCGACAAACTGCTAAAGGTAGGCAATCTTGCGTTTTACCAGTCTCACAATTTCGGGAAAGAAAGTCTAATCATAAAGCATTACGGAAAAATCCGTGATATTAAGATAAAGAAGCGTGAGCAGTTATTTCCCGGGGAAAAAAGAAATCCGAAGACTGGGAAACTATATTATAAAATACGAATGATGGATATGAACATACTGGACATGCCGATATACAGCAAGCGGGCAAGGCACGTAATATTTCTCGAAACAACGCTAAAAAAACTAAACACAGCAAAAGAAATAAACGACTTGTACCACGTAAGTCCGCTCGAAGACATTATGTGGGAGGAATTCAAAATGCACGATATTGACGCGGAGCGTCAGTATTATTTCGGAACCCGCAGCAAAATATATTGCCTTGATTTCGCGTCATTCTGCAGAAAAGGCAATCTAAATGTGGAATGCGACGGCGATAAATATCACACAGGCTTGGAGAAGGTAATTCGCGACACACGAAGAGACAATTACCTGACGAAGAAAGGGTGGAGCATCCTGCGCTATTCCACCAATCAGATTCTGGCTGAAACATCCGACTGCATCGATGAGATAAAAGAGACGATAAAAATAAAAGGCGGGAGCCTGTTGCCGGCATAATGTATTAGTCGGCAAACCCTCCGACATCATAACGCTGGTACTGCCGTAACACTATTTGTCATACCGGCGTAGGCCGGTATCCATAGGCGGTACAATGACAAAGGGAAGAAGGAGTCTAAAAAGGATAAAAAACAGGAAGCAAAACCGCTTATTATAAGGTCAAAAACAGGGAGAGGATTTTTCTCTCCCTGAAATAAAAAAGATAGGAGAAATAAAATGGCAAGATGCTGGAGAAAAACAAATCTAGAAGTCCATCATATTGATAAGAAGGATGGAAATGGTATTGAGAACGCTAAGGTCTTATGTCAACAATGTCACGAAGCAACAAGGACATATGGATTGGAAGGAAATAGCCCACATGCTTTCACGCAGGAAACAAAAGATAAGGCATTGAGAAATGCCGGATATCAGTGCGAATGCACAAGAATAGGAAATTGTCATTGATAACAGGGAGAGGATTTTCCTCTCCCTTGTAATCTAAAAATCACTTTCAATTTGCTCAATTGTCATCAATCTTGATAATAGTAGTTGTACTTCCTCCTCACCGTATTTTTGACCTTTTAATTTCCATAACAATTTCTGCATAATCAATATATCAGTATCGTCTTTTACAATAATATATTTAATATCCTTTGGTCTAAAAATTAA
>CAIKZJ010000098.1 GCA_903831845.1 uncultured Ignavibacteriota bacterium | reverse complement strand
GCCGGAATATGAGTAATTCACATCGACGCTGTAATTTTCATACTGTCCGCCTCCGTATATCGTGACGATAGCGAGTTTCTTGCTTAGTGTAAGGTTTGCGAACAGCGAGTTGGCGCTGATGAATTTGTTTTTGTATTTATCTGTAATACCGAAAGTCTGGTAGCCGAACTGCACGGAAATATCAAACGGCATTTTCGCATAGGAGCCGATGCTGTGCCGCAGTCCGAGGCCGAAAAGTTTAAACGTTCCGTAATTACCGACATCAAATCCCGGAAGACCTCTTACAGTAAGGTCGGTTCCCAGAATCGTTCCGATACCAATCTGCGGAATGAACAGTGGAACGAATTTAGAGTTATCGACGCCGCCTATAAGCGTCAGTGTTGTATCGTGCGAACCTCCGGGGTAATAGATTGTACCCTGCGCTACACCCGGTGTCGTGCCGCCGAAGACTGTAGGCGCGTTTCTTACTTTCCAGTTGACCGGTACGTTGTACCCCATGTAATTCACGTTGCTTGTGAAATCAAGGTCGAACGATTTGTCGGCGTCCTGCATTACGACACCGCAGAATTTTATGCCGACGTAGAAATGAGGCCAGACGGGGATCTTGCTGTATCCACCCGGATTAAACCCGCCCTCGAAACCGGAATTGAGGTTAGTACCAAGACCGGTCGTAAAAGGTTCAAGGTATTTTTTTGCATATTCCGCTCCTACTTTCGAGAGGACTTCGCCGAGATCCTGAGATTTCGCGCCGGATGATAACAGCATCAGGATTGAAAGAACAACGAGTATTTTTTTCATATTGTTGAGGTTCGATTTCGTTGAAAATTGCGAATAATTAGGAAAAAATAAATACAAATAAAGAAATTAAAAACACGGACCGGGAAATTGACAGTTAGCAGGAATCATAATGAAATAACGCTTTTGAATCCGGAATAGGATATCTTTCCAACAGACAATATCGGACGTAAATATTGTGTTTTGAGCGGGTTTATATCTTGAAAATAGTCGGAAAATGAGGTAATTTTTGTTTTTATAAATTTTTCATAACACATTGGATTTTAAACAAATTAACAGGTTTACGGCGGGCTTTGTATTTTTGTTCTCGCTGGTGGTTTACATACTGACGGTACAGCCCACAATGTCCCTCTGGGACTGCGGAGAGTTTCTTGCGTGCGCGTTTACATTATCGACGCCGCATCCTCCCGGAGCGCCGCTCCATATCCTTGTAGGCAAGGTATTCACAATGTTTCCTACGGCGACTGATATAGGATTACGGATGAATTATCTTTCCGTGCTGTCAGCCGCATTATCAGTTATGCTGCTTTACTTTGTAGCTACGAAAGTGATAAAGAACTGGAGAGGGAAGCCCGAAAGTCTGAAAGATTCGCTGATAGTCGCGATACCTTCCGCTATCGGAGCGTTGTCTTACGCATTCGCGGACAGTTTCTGGTTCAATGCGATGGAAGCCGAAGTTTACGCGTTCGGAACATTCCTCGTAACGCTTGTTATATACGCAATGATGGTATGGTGGGAAAGAGCCGACGAGCCGGGAAGCGACAAGTACATACTGTTTGCCGCATATGTGGTAGGCCTCGCTCTGGGCATTCACCTGCTTGTAGTCCAGTGTGTTTTTCTGATGGGATTGATTTTCTATTTCAGAAGATATGAATATACAAGGACGTCGTTCATAGTCGCATCCGCGGTTTCTGCGGGCGCGTTCATAGTTGTTTATCCGATAATAACATCGAAGATGCCCGCAATCATCAAATCCTCTCCGATACTGGGATTCATTATAATCGTCGGACTGGTGATTCTGGGATTCATTTACGGATATCAGAAAAAATCAAAAGTTCTTCAATTCGCATTTCTGTCAATATTCCTTATAATAACGGGATATACGACATACATCTCGGTTATTCAGCGTTCGGGCGTAACAGATCTGCCGCTTGACGAGAACAATCCTGACAGTGTCGAAAGACTTCTACCTTACATCAACAGAGAACAGTACGGCGAGCAGCCATTAATATGGCCGAGAAGATATTCACAGGAGAATATGCATCAGAGAACGTGGAGGAATTATTCAAGCGATCTCGAGTTCATGTGGAAATACCAGATAAATGAAATGTTCAACAGGTATCTTTTCTGGCAGTACATCGGCAGGGCAGGATACAATCAGGGTGACGGAGTTGATTTCAGCAAGCTGTTCGGCATACCTTTCATAATCGGTCTAATAGGAGTATTCCATCATTTCAGGCGGGACTGGAAGCTTGCGCTTGTATTTCTGGCGGGATTCCTGATCATGGGTGTGCTGACCGCGTTGTATCAGAATCAGCAGGATCCGCAGCCCAGGGAGAGGGATTATTTCTATGAAGGGGCGTTCTTTATGTTTTCGCTCTGGATAGCCCTGGGCATTGTCGGCATAATTGAAATGATAGCCGATGTCCGGAAGAAGGAAATAGGCCTCGGAATAGCCGGAGCAGTGATGGCGGTTACATTTGTTTTCGTGCCGCTCAACATGCTGCGTGTAAATTATCCGTTCCAGAGCCGCGCGGGAAATTATTTCCCGTACGATTACGCGTACAACATACTTCAGAGCTGTGAAAAAGACGGCATACTAATTACGAACGGGGATAACGATACATTCCCGCTCTGGTGTCTGCAGGCAGTTTACGGAGTAAGGACCGATATTCGTATCATCAACCTTTCGCTTGCACAGATGGACTGGTACAATCTCCAGCTGAAGAACGAAAGACCTTACGGTTCTCTGACAGTGCCAATGTCGTACACTGACGCGCAGCTGTCCAACATGGACTTCCTGCGGCCGCGCGAATGGGACGAAAGAAAACTTCAGACGATTGACGTGCCGCCGGAAGCATATCCGGACACCATGAAAGTAAAGCCGGATAAAATTGTGTTCACAATGCCGGCGACGATAAGACAGAAATCAGGCAACAGGACAATAACAGGAATAAAGTTTACGGACCTTCTTATGCTTGACGTTATAAAGTCGAGCAAATGGAAAAGGCCGTTCTATTTTTCAACGACCGTATCGCCCGATAACTTCATAGGTCTCAACGACTATCTGCAGCTTCAGGGAATGGTATACAAGGTAATGCCGTATAAAGTAAACGACGGAACGGAAGTAGCCGTTGACCAGCCGGTAACCAGGAAATGTCTTACGGAGCAGCCGTTAACCCCGAGCAAGACTCCGCAGTACGGTTTCATGTTCAGAGGCCTCAACGATGGCAAGATATTCTACGACCAGACGCAGCAGAGGATGCTTGAAATGTACAGGACATTGTACGTCTGGCTAGCGAATACTTACGCCAGCGATTCGACAAAGCACCAGGACGCCAAAGAAGTTCTCAAGAAAATGGAAGCGAACATTTCAAGAAGCGCGGTTTCAATCGATTACAGGCAGGAATACCAGATAGCTATGCTTTATCATACACTCGGCGACAGGAAGAAATTCGAGGATTATGCAAGGGGAGCGGAAGAAGGCGCGTTACTTGAGAAGAAGAGCAGGAACAGCAACATGCAGAGTTACTATAATCCTTACAGGATTCTTCTTGACATATACGAAGCAAGGGAAGATTATCAGAAGGCTCTGAATCTTATGAACGAGCTTGATCCGAAGGATCCGGGCGTAATTCAGAAGAAAGAGAGTCTGAGAATTAAGATGTCCGGCGGTACACCGAACACGGATACCGTAAAGAAGTAGGATGAGAAATAAGAAAAAAATCGGAATATTAATTGTAGCGTACAACGCTGCAACGACTTTAAATAAAGTACTTGACAGAATACCGGCTAACGTATACGAAGAGATAGACGAAATTGCAGTTTTCGACGATGCGAGCAAGGATAACACATACATGGTATCCGTCGGGTACAAGGAAATAAAGAAACTCGACAAGCTGAAAATATTTCTTAACGAGAAAAACCTCGGTTACGGGGGAAATCAGAAGAAGGGTTTCAGCTATTTCGCGGAAAACGGTTTTGATGCGGTCGTGCTATTGCACGGAGACGGACAGTATGCGCCCGAAATTCTACAGGACATGTACTCTCCGATAACTGACGGAGAAGCCGACGTCGTTCTGGGCTCCAGAATGATGACAAAATACGGCGGCGCGCTTAAAGGCGGCATGCCCGTTTACAAGTACGTCGGCAACAGGATCCTTTCAGTATTCCAGAACCGCAGGCTAAAGATGAACCTTACCGAGTTCCATTCCGGTTACAGGGCGTATTCGGTACAGGGGCTGCGTCTTCTCAATCTTGAAAACACAACGGACGATTTTCATTTCGACACGCAGATTATCATCAAAGCTCATCATAATAATCTCCGTATACTGGAAATTCCGATTCCAACGTATTACGGAGACGAGATATGCTACGTTAACGGAATGAAGTACGCGAGGAATATTTTCTCGACGACCAACGATTATATCAAGACAGTCAAGGGAAAGAGAAAATCCGATTACTATTCCGAATATTATGTCCCTTACCCGCTGAAGCTTTATCCGTATTCGAGCCATAAAACTGTAATAGACATCCTCAACAAAAAAGAGAATCAGAGGATTCTTGACGTGGGATGCGGAGACGGGCTTTTCGCGGAGCATATAAAGAAAGGGAATTACGTCATCGGCGTGGATTTCATATCAGAGTCCGATAATACGAAGAAGAACTTCAGAAAATTTTATTCTTACGATCTGAATAAAGGCCTTCCGAAGGAGCTGGACAGCGAAGAAAAATTCGATTATGTGCTTTTCATGGATATACTGGAACATCTGCTGGATTTCGATACCATACTTGAAGATTCGAAAAGGTTTCTTAAAAAAGACGGTAAGATAATAATTTCTCTGCCGAACATTGTTAACATTTTCGTCAGACTGAACATACTTCTGGGAAGATTTCCTTATTCCGACAAAGGCATTCTCGACAGGACGCATCTGCATTTCTTCACTTACAGTTCCATAAAGAAACTGATGGCGAAGCATAATTTGGAAATAGTAGAAAAGAAGGTCACTCCTATTCCGATAATAGAGGTCCTTCCGGGATTTCTTAAAAAGAACCTGGGTTATGTTCTTAATTTCTGGCTGTACTGGAAGACATTCTTCTTCAGGAGATTGCTTGGATATCAATTCATTTTCATAGTCAAAAACAATCAGCAGTAAATTGGCAAAGCAGGTAAAGACCGCTGAAATAAAGAAAGAGCAGAAGAGCATTTTCGAGAACAATTATATAGTTCTCGGTATACTGCTTGTTTTCTGGTTTATATTCTTCCGTGAACTGCTTACAGGAAGCGCTTATCTTTTTGATGACTTCATCGAACAGTATTATCCCGGAAAACTCATGGCGGCTAACTTTCTCAGCAAGGGGATTTTTCCGTTCTGGGACCCGTATCTTTTCAGCGGGATGCCGTTCTTTGCCGATATGCAGATAGCCGTTCTTTACCCTTTCAACCTGATGCTTACCATGTTCGTATCGGGCGGAAAGCTTTCCGCTCTTGCTATTCAGAATTCTATTCTGGTTCATTATCTGCTGTGTTCGGTTTTTTCATTCTATCTGGCTAAGCATTTCAAAGTATCGGGGTTGTTCTCGCTTGTATTCGCAGTGCTGTTCACGTATTCAAGTTACATGATAGTGCACATGATACACATGCCGCTTGTGGAAGGCGTCGTGTGGTTCCCGCTATTCTTCCTGCTGTGGCTGAAGTTCATCGAGACGAAAAAATTATATTATCCTGTCATATCCGGTCTGGTAATGGCTTTAAGCATTCTTGCGGGATATCCGCAGGTGCCGTTCTTCGCATTTTTCTTCGCCGCTATATACACGGCGTTTCTCGCATGGGATTTATTAAAGGAAAAGAAGTATAAGGAGATCGGGCTTATCGCAGGCGGATTTGCAATAGTGCTTTTGTTTGCATTCGGGCTTACTGCTTTCCAGCTACTGCCCGCGATGGAATTTATAAGCCTTTCAAACAGGGCGGAATTCGATTACAATTTCGCCAAGCAGGGTTCGTTCCATCCTTATGAGTTAATCACGATTCTGATACCGAAGTTCTTCGGCGTGTGGTCAGGAAACGAAAAGCTGACTGACCTTCAGTACTGGTCAAAGCACTCTGAAGGCCCGTGGATGTTTTCGATATCTAACGCTTTCGTTTCATCTCTGGTCATTCTTCTCGTCATACCGGCTTACAGGTATTTTTTCAGGGAGAAAAAGAATTTAAGGTTCGTTTATTTTTCATTATTCATAATTGTTTTTTCGATACTATTCGCATTCGGCGGTTATTTCTTCTTCCATAAACTGCTTTACGATTACGTTCCTTTCTTCAACAGGTTCAGGAATCCGGCGCACGTACTTTTCCTGTTCATGTTCAGCGTATCGCTTGTTTCGGCGATAGGCGCAGACAGCATTATCAGAGAAGGCAAAGCGGAGATATATTTTCCCAAAAAGTATTTTGCCGGGGCGGCGGCGTTTGCAGTGCTGTTCCTTTTCCTGGTAATGTCGGGTACATTTATACCCGATTACGCGAAAAAAACCGAGCAGGTCGCATCCTGGATAAACGGGCAGTACTTTCAGTTCATGGTATTCTTCCTGATATTCGCGGGAATATTTTTCCTTCGGGCTTTTAAGAAGATAGAATCCAACATGTTCGGGTATCTTATGGTCGCTGTGCTACTGGCTGAAATATATTTCATCTGGTTCAATCAGAATAACGGCACGAAGAATCCGGAACAGTTTTATACGAGACAGACGCAGCTGGAAAACAGGTTCAAAGAGGAAATGAAGAACGAGATATTCCGTGTTAACATGAGGGACGGGAATTACATGCTGTTCCAGAGGAACCAGGGATTTGTCAGCAACATCGAGTTCATCGAAGGATACGGAGCGCTGATACTGAAAAATTACGTTCCGCCTAACAACAGCGATTCGGGAAGCACGCAGACTCATGATCTCATGAATATCAAGTACAAGATTTTCAACGACCCGGTGAAAGGGAAGTATCTCAATTCCTGCGACACATATCTTCCGAGGGTGAAAATGTTCTACGATGCCGTGAAGTTTAATACGCCTGAAGAGGTAAAAAGCTTCATGGAAGCCAAAGGATTTAACTATAGACGAACTCTTGCAATAGAAGATAAGGAGTCAGTTAATTTACCGAAACTGAATTCCGGAGATTCAATTCCCAAGAACGATGTGAAGGTCACGGAACACGGGCTTAACGGGATGAAGGTCGAAGTTGATACGCCTGCCGATGGCTTGTTATTCTTCAGCGAGGTTTATTACCCCGCATTCAAGGCTTATGTAGACGGAAAACCTGTGAAGATACTAAAGACAGATTACTGTATGAGGTCTGTACTCGTTGAAAAGGGAAAACACACAGTGGAAATGCGATATGAGTCGGACACATTCAGAACCGGCCTGACAATTACTCTTATAGTATCCGGATTATTCTTAGTCCTGCTTCCGGCAACGATATTCCTCAGAAAGAAGGAAGTAAAGCAATGAACGTGCTCGTTAATGCATTGTCAGGGATCGGCGATGCCTTAATGTTTTCGCCTTCCTTGAAACTGCTTCATGATAAACTGCCTAACTATCATATAGATATGATGGTTATGTTCAAATCAGTAAGTGAATTATACAGGCATTCGCCGTATATCCGAAACATATATTTCATCGATTTTCTAAACCAGCCGAAGGCAAAATCAATAAGGCAGTTACTTGAACTCAGGAAGAACGATTATTTCATATCCATTAATGTTTATCCCTCAAACAGATCTGAATACAACGCAGTGAACCGTGTAATCGGGGCAAAGAAAAGATTAGGTCACGAATACCTGAATTCAGGGATTTTCAGGCTTGAATTCCTCAACAACATCACGGTAAAAGAGGAAAAGAACATACACAACGTAGTACAAAACACCAATCTCATACACAAAATAGCCGATTTCCGTGACGAAGAAACGGGCCCAATGGAAGTTTTCCTTAATGAGGACGATGAAAACGCGGGTATTTTATGGCTGCAGAGGAACGGCATCGATATAAAGAAGCCGATAGTGGGTTTTCACTGCGGTTCTTCAGTTCTAAAGAATCATATTAATAAACGCTGGGCGAAGGAAAAATACGCCGAACTGGGCAAACGGCTCGGAGAAGAATACGGAGCGCAGATACTGCTGTTCGGCAGCGAAACGGATTTGAACGAGGAGGTCAGGACAATGCTTGGCGGTAAAGCGCTTCTTGCGTCGACGCCTAATTACATGGATTCGATGGCGCGGCTTAAACAGTGCAGGTTATTTGTGTCAAACGACACGGCATTTCTTCATTCATCGGCGGCATTTTCGATTCCTACAGTAGCGATATTCGGCTACACAAATTACAGGGAGTTGTATCCCTGGAAGACGAAGAGCGAGATTGTCAGGCACGACCTTGACTGCAGTCCCTGTTTCTTCAATTCACCGAAACCCGCGTCATGCAAGTGGAAAGGGGACGATGAATTCAAATGCATAAGGAAAATTACCGTAGAAGAAGTGTTTGAAGCCTGCAAAAGGCTCCTTTCTTAGTTCCAGAAATCCCAAGTAATAGTAAACCTCGAGAGAGACTTAAGGAAACCGCCTCTGTTATCCCATGGATAAATGTAGGTGTCGTAAATAAGTGAATTGAACAGATTCGCGAATGTAAGATTAATGTTAGCCTTTCCTATCCTGGCGCCGACATAAAAATCGATGTTGAAATTATTGTCTTTTGAAGTCGTTCCATTTCCAAATATGTCGCGATATGGCCAAAAATTATTAAAGCGCGCATCATAAAGTCCTGTATTGAATGAACTCATATATTTAAGATTAAATCCTGTTCTGAGGTGCAGTTTATTGTCAAAAAGAAAATTATGATAAGATACATCTGTTTTCAAATAGTAATGCGGAAAACTTTTATTTCCCGAATCAAAATAACTTCCATAAGTAGTCAGGCTGGCAAGTACGTCGAAATATTTTGAAGTAAATGTAACGTCGGACAGAGTATTCCTGAAGGCGGCATCGTAATCAGTGAACAAATCCCGAACCAGAAATTTAAATTTCAGATTTTCGTATTTCATTGCAAAACCAAATTCATTAATGCCGCTTGTATATTTGTTATAATATATTGCATAACCTAAAACAAAGTCCTCATATTTGTAATAACTTCCTCCAGCAATGAGTTTCAGCGAAAAGTCTTCATCAAATCTGAAAGTATAATCCGCCTGACCGCCGAATCCGACATATTTTTCATCCGGATAGAAATCGCCTTTAACTCCGCCGGTGAGGTAGAAATTCGAATATTTCAAATCGAGTCTTGAGTAAACACTGTTAAGGTTCGTGTTGAAATGTGCAGAAGAAACATCTGGAGTCTGAATGTTTTTATAAAGAGTATATCTGTCGTAGTATGCATAGTTGTACGTCGAAGAATAACCCACATTAAGGTCACCTGCAACATCCTTAGCGAATTTCACATAAAGGTTCTGGTTCACATTAAGTCCGTAGAGAATAAAGTGATAATCGTCAGAGATAAAATTGCCGTTCGGGTTTGTCCTGTTTTCCTCGTCACGGTAAGACCTTAAAAGGTTATGTGTGAACAGCTGGATTTTAGTCAATGAATTCCGGTCGTTAAAAAGCCTCAAGGTTGTCTGGAGATCAGTATAATTATTAGTCCATTTCTCGTATGCGTCATTATTATGCACATCTGCGAGCTTCGGGTCTATCAGAGTATCTTTCGTCGAATTAATGAGGCCGTTATTTAATCCGCGCTGGAGTTTGTTCTGGTAGAAATTAAATTTAAAGTTAATCCTGTCGGACGGATAATAACTAAGGCGGATTCTTCCTCTCCAGAGCGCGAAATCGCTGTTATTGTAATGTCCTTCTGTGCCGTGATTACCGAGCCCCAGCTGAATTCCGAACTTCCGGGATACCGGAAAGTTGAAATTAAGGTCTGCATAGAGAGCGCCATCGCGGTCCTGCGTATATCGCAGCTGTGTGAACATATTAGGAACGAATTTGTCTTTTGTGACAATATTTACAGCTCCGTTGGAAGAATAAGGTCCGTAAAGGAACGAAACCGACGGGCTTATTTCCTCTATCTTTTCTATCTCATTTACAGAGATATTCTCGAGATCAAAGCCATCTATATAGACATCGTTAAGAGGGATGCCGTCCCTGTAGAGCCCTACGCGGTTTTCGCCGAAATAGTTAACGGCTGAACGGCTTGAACCGCCGAAAGTGTTTATGAAGTAACCTGCTTTTTCGTTGAGAATCTCTCCGAGGCTTCTTTTGTCGCTCCATATCCAGGCATCGAAACCTGTTGTGTCGGAATAAACGGAGATAACATTATTCTTCACCATTTTATTGGCGTCGAAACTTATTACCGTATCTTTCTTTACAGGTTTAACGGTGAGGGAATCATTCGTCTGGGAATGAAGAACAGCGTAAGGAAAAATAAGTGTAATGAATAATATTTTCAGAGATAACTTCACGTTTCAGAGAATTTCTTCCGGTTTTACGTCGAGATTTCCCAGATCTTTTCTATGCTTTATAATTTTAGCGTCCACGAGAAAAACAACTTCTTCGGCTATGTTTGTCGCATGGTCTGCGAGCCGTTCGAAATGTTTTAAAAGCGTAATGCAGTGGGCGCACGGTTTTATCACGGAAGGGTCTTTTTCCATCCGCGCCACGAGGGAATCAAATATGTCTTCTTCGAGGCGGTCAATCACATCGTCGGATTTGATAATGCCAAGAGCGAGTTCGTGGTCGTTATTGACGAAAGAATCGATAGTCTTTCTTATAATGAGCTTTACTTTTTCAGCCATGTCAAATAGTCCGGCTTCTTTAAGCAGGGGAACATTGCCGCTGAGAGTTTCGGCTCGTTCGGCGATATTTACCGCAATGTCACCGATTCTCTCTAGGTCATTATTAATCTTCAGGGCCGACATAATTAAACGGAGGTCAACGGCAACCGGTTGAGTGAGAGCGAATATACGCTGGCATATCTTATCGATTTTCACGTCGAACTTGTCAACTTTCTCGTCGCGCTCAATAACGATTTTTGCCAGTTCGAAATTGCTTTCGAAGAGGGCGCGCATCGCAAAGTCGATCTGTTCCTCCACAAGGCTTCCCATTTTTATGACCTTTGTCCTAAGCAGGTCGAGTTCTTCTTCTAAATAATGATACATATGGTTAAATTGTTAGCCGAATTTGCCTGTTATGTAATTCTGTGTTCTTTCGTCTTTCGGTTCCGTGAATATTTTTCTCGTCGGGCCGTATTCAATCATCTCTCCGTTGAGGAAATAAGCGGTGTTGTCGCTGACCCTTGCCGCCTGCTGCATGTTATGCGTTACAATAACGATAGTAATGCTTTTTTTCAAATTAAAAATAAGTTCCTCGATCTTTGACGTTGAAAGCGGGTCCAGCGCGCTTGCCGGCTCATCCATAAGAATAACTTTGGGGTTGACAGCGAGCGCCCTTGCGATACACACGCGCTGCTGCTGTCCGCCTGACAGTCCCACGGCATTCTCGCCGAGCCTGTCTTTCACTTCATCCCAGATTGCGGCCCTTTTAAGGCTTGTCTCCACGATATCGTCGAGCCAGTCTTTTTTCTTTATACCGTTTATTCGCGCGCCGTATGCAACGTTATCGTAAATTGATTTCGGAAAGGGATTCGACTTCTGGAAGACCATTCCGACATCTCTTCTAAGGCTGACGACATCCGTTTTCCTGTCATAGATGTTTTTCCCGTCGATAAGAACCGTGCCCGATATTTTTACGCCGCCGATGAGGTCATTCATTCTGTTTAGCGTTCTGAGAAAAGTGGATTTTCCGCATCCGGAGGGACCTATAAGAGCGGTGATTTTATTGGCGTCGATTTTAAGGGAAATATTCCGGAGCGCATGCACTTTTCCGTAATGAAGATTCAGTTCTTCAACTGTTATTTTGGCGTCGTTTGTAATCATCCTTTCATGCAAAATACAAAATCCGGATTAATGTGATTGTAAAGAAATTGTAAAATCAATTGCTTAAAATCATTCCGTCCGACATTTTTATTATCCTGTCGCACTTAGCAGCGAATTCTTCGTTATGAGTCACGATGACGAAAGTCTGTCCGAATTTCTTTCTGAGGCTGAAAATAAGCTCGATAATCGAATCTGCATTTTCAGTATCCAGGTTGCCTGTGGGTTCGTCGGCAAGAACTATGGCAGGGGAGTTCACCAGGGCCCTTGCAATAGCGACGCGCTGCGCTTCTCCTCCGGAGAGTTCGGATGGTTTGTGATGAATCCTGTCTCCCAGTCCGACTTCTTCAAGAAGTTCCTTTGCTTTGCTTAATGCCGTGCCTCCGGCAATCCTCGCGGCTATCTCAACGTTTTCAAGAGCTGTAAATTCCGGCAGAAGGTGATGGAACTGGAAAATAAACCCTACGTCCTTTGCTCTGAAAGAGGCGATTTGCTTGTCGTTCAGCGCGAAAATATCGTCGCCTTCGAATGTCATTGAACCTGTGTCGGGCTTATCGAGCGTGCCGATTATATGCAGGAGCGTGCTCTTTCCCGCTCCGGACTTTCCGACTATAGCCGCTATCTCGCTTCGGTTGATGTTCAGATCTATGCCTTTAAGTACTTTCAGACTGTTGTTCTTCGTGATCTGATACGACTTTGAAATATTTTTCAGTTCTATCATTGTTTTTCCCATTGTATTATTCCCATCTTATTGATTCTACAGGTTTTTGCTTTGCCGCTCTGATTGAAGGGTACAGAGACGCCAGGAAACAGAGCAGCAGCGCGGCGAGAGGTATGAAAATGAAATCAGTGACCCTAAGGTCTACCGGCAGTGCTTCGAGACGGTAAACTGTGGTGTCGAGTTTATAAATCTTAAAATACATTTGCGCCAGTGAAATACCGAGTCCGAGAACGGAGCCTGCTACCATACCTATTAATCCTACAACAATACCTTCAAACATGAAAATTCTTGTTATCATCTTGTCGGTCGCTCCCAGCGCTTTGAGAATTCCGATATCGCGTTTCTTCTCGATTACAGTCATTGTAAGCGAGCCGAGTATATTGAAGGACGCCACTGCGATTATTAGACTAAGAATGATGAAGGCTGCCCATCTTTCGACCTGCAGAATTGAATAGAAATCCCGGTGCAGGTCATACCAGGTCATAATGTTATATTTGCCGGGGTCGAGCGCTGATTGCAGCTTGAGTTTTGCGTTGTCGGACTGACTGATGTCGGGCAGTTTCATTTCGATGCCGTTCACTGTATTCCCGAGTTTAAAAAGACTCTGCGCGGAGTTCAGTGATATGTAGCAGTATTTCAGGTCGTAATCCCTGTTATCGGAATCG
>CAIKZJ010000097.1 GCA_903831845.1 uncultured Ignavibacteriota bacterium | reverse complement strand
GCGAGTACTTTCTGCCGAATATATTCATGTCGTCCAGTACTTTCATCAGCGCTTTAACTTCTTTTGCTGATTTCTTGACGAAAGCCATTTCGTCTTCGTTAAGCCGGAGCTCGATTACTTTTTCAATTCCGTTCTTGCCAAGCACTACCGGCACGCCGAGATGCAGATTTCTTAAACCGTACTCGCCGTTAAGTGCGGCGCATACAGGAAAAACCCTTCTCTGATTCTTCACGACCGCTTCAGCCATCTGCGCTGCAGCCGCTCCGGGCGCATACCAGGCCGATGTTCCCATGAGATTTACAAGTTCGCCGCCGCCTTTCTTTGTCCGCTCTATTATGTCGTTAAGTTTCTGCTCCTGCATCAGCTCGCTTATGGGTATTCCGGAGACGGTTGTATACCGCGGAAGGGGCACCATTGAATCCCCGTGCCCACCCATTAATATCGCGTGTATGCTTTTCGGTGAGATATTCAGCTCCTCTGAAATAAACGATTTATATCTCGCCGTGTCCAGTATTCCTGCCATACCGAAAACCCTTTGTGATGATAATCCGTCCGCAGCAAGAAAAGCGGCATATGTCATCACGTCAAGCGGATTGGAAACGACTATAAGAATCGCGTCACCGGAATATCTGACAATGTTCTCAACAACGTCCTTGATTATCCTTGCGTTGGTACCTATAAGGTCATCTCTGCTCATTCCGGGTTTTCTCGGAAGTCCGGCGGTTATTACAACAAGGTCGGAATCCTTAGTAAGTTCATATTTGCCGGCAGAAGGCACTATTCTCGTATCGAAACTTAGAATCGGCGAAGTCTGCCAGAGATCAAGAGCTTTGCCTTTGGTTATACCTTCGTTTATATCGAGCAGGACGAGTTCATCCGCGAAATCCCTGATTGCTATCTCGTTGGCGCATGTGGCGCCGACGTTACCGGCTCCTACAACTGTAATTTTCATGGTCTTATAATTTGAATGGTATAAAAATAATTACAATGTACATTCATATAAACATATTTCAGCCTAAAATAATTTTCCGCCCTTTTTCATTGAAATAAAAAAGCGGGGCAATGCCCCGCTTTAAGACTAAATGAAAGCAAGATCTCTTACCAGCCGAGCGATACGTTAGCCCTGAACGATCTCTTCATTCCAGGGATAACTCCGAATCTGTCCGCGGCGGCAAAATACTCTTTATCAAAAATGTTAAGAACCTGGAATACTACCGTTCCCCTTAGAGGAAGCTTCTTCCCGAAATTGAAATTGTAGCCAAGGTTCGCGTCAAACAGCATCCTTGTGGGAAGCTGATTGTCGTATTCATTCATGAATAACTCGCGTCCTTTGTAGTCAGTTCCCGCCCAGTCGCCTTTCACGGCCATATAGCTGGCGCCGTCAAGGATATAGTCTTTTGCAAAGAAGCTCATGTCTATAGACCCGAAGAATCCTTCATGGTCGTATGTGAGGCTAAGGCTCGACATGAATTGCGGACCGCTCGCTACGGGTGTGCCTTCCAGTTCGTCAAAGAACAGCGTATCGACGTTACCGTTCGGGTCAAGAGCGCCCGTGTTGAATGCTCTTCTCTTTCCGGAAATGGGGTCTGTAAGAACGCTGCTGAGAACCGACTGCCACTTGTTATCCATAAGAGTGAGTGAACCGCGCACTCCGAATCCCTTTACGGGCAGCAGCTTGTTAAGCGAATATCCAAGTTCAAATTCAAGACCCATGTGCTTGGACGTACCGATAAGCTCCGTCCTGAATCCGTTCCTGTCGTATCCGGGCTGGCCGGCCATTGACTGGTCCTGAATGCTGGCGGACTTGTTGTCCCACAGCATGTAGTAGCCGTTTAACTTTGCGTTGAGAAGATCAGAATTCCATCCAACGCCGAGTTCGAACTGATTTGATTTTTCATCGTTCGCACCCGTATTCACGCGTCCCTGGTTGTAGTAAACACCGAGGTCGACGAATCTTTCAACGTGCGCGAAGTTTCCGAAGAAGTTCACGTTAGGTGTCGCGTTGAAATTGAATCCGACCTTCGGCTGTAGGAATCCGCGCGAACGGCTTTCATTCACCAGATCAAATTCGTACCACCTGTTGTCAGTTCCTTTCATGTAGAACTTGCTTCCGACAGGTCCTTCATTCTGAAGGTTAAGACTGTTCGCCTGATCAATGGTAAGTTTCTGGCCTATGGCGTTTTCGCTGGGCATGCTTTCAGTAAGTTTGTACTGATACCATACATACTGAATCGAGCCCATTATATTGAGGTTCTTGTAAATCCAGTTTCCCTGCGTGAATAATGTGAGCTGGGGTGTCTCTCCCTTGTAATTTCTGTATTGTGTCCTGTAAGTCGGGTCGTTATCCGATTTCCATCCGAACACATCGAAACCCCAGTCGTAATTGGGACCGTTGATGTCGCCCTGATATACGTTCCTTGAGAATGTCGCTCCGGTAACTCTTCCGGCAGTGTCTCTCAGAGCATACCTCTGCGTAACGTTAGTCTTGCCGAAGAGGTTGGTAAAGTATCCCGGATGGTCCGCAGTCCAGTACCTGAACTCGGCGCCGCCTGTCAGCTTGAACAAATTATTGAAATTCTTTTCGTAACTGGCGAGAATGCCCGTCTGATTATGAATCGAGTAACTGTTTCTCTGAAAAGCGTTCTTCGAGTATATAGTATCGAAAACTCCGAGCGAATTAATGTATCCTTCGGAACCGTAGTAATTGGTTGTGAGCGTATCCACCCTGATACCGTTAACGCCGAATCCGTTCTTGTAACCCCAAACTGTTCCGTTAGAGTTTATGCTCGAGCCGCCGCCTCTTCCGGCGCTCCAGAATCCCGTCGCGCGAAGGGTTGAATTATCTTTCAGGTTGTATGTCCAGTGGAGTTCAACCTGCGGCTTGTGGAACATGTTATGTGAAAGGTTGACGAAATTATCGTCCGCCAGTTCCCTTACACCGTCAGAAATGCTTCTGTATTTGGAAGTGAAATCGGGCTGAGCGCCGTACTTAGCGTCCCAAAGATCCGCTACCTCTCTTGATACGAGCGGTGCCGAATTGGCTTTAAACCCGAATTTCTTGAAATAACCGACGTCGTTGCTGTATGAATAGCCGTGCGACTGCGGCGCGCCGTGCAGCACGAACTTGAAAGTCTGGTTAGCTGCCGGCAGAAAAGCCGCTGAAAGGTAATAGTTAAGACCCTCATACCTTCCGCTTGTCCTCGTGCCTTCGCTGATCTTTCTCTCTACGTTAAGCGTGCCGGAGAACTTTCCCATAAGTCCCGTTGCCAGGCTTATTCCGTACATAGTATTTTTCGGGTCGCCGATGTTTCCCTTCAGTCCAAGGAACCTGTTAAGACCGGGTGTCTCGGTAAGTATGTTGAATGAACCGCCGAATGAACCCGAACCGTAAAGCGACGAGCCGGCTCCTCTCTGTATCTGGATGGACTGGGCGTTAGCCGATACGGAACCCCAGTTTGACCAGTAAACAGAGTTCGATTCAGGGTCGTTAGTCGGGATACCGTTTATGAGCACCTGAACGTAGTTCTGGCTGAACCCCCTCACAAGGAGTTTGCCTTCCCCGTTACCAACGCCGTCTGTCGAGTATGCGTAGAAACCGGGCACATTTCTGAGAAGAAGCGGCGCGTCCTGCCCCTGCATCCTCTTTTCTAATGTTCCCTGGTCTATGTCCGTAAACGCCACGGGCGTTTCGCGGTCAACAGCGCGGTTGATTTCTATGACATCCGTGCTTAGACCCCCGCTGACCAGAAATACGTTGAATACCATGTCCCCCTTTATGTCCACATTGTCGGAAAACTTTTCGTAACCGACGTAGTTTACCGTGATAGTGTAGACACTCGGGCTTATTCCTTTGATTTCGTAATTGCCTTTGGAATCCGTTGTGGTTCTGTACTGACCCGGTGTAAGCTCCACTGTAGCATTGGAAATCAGCTCGCGGGTTTCGGAATTCACTACGGTACCGTACAGCTTAACGCTTTGCGCGTATGCACCGGCACTGAAGGCAAGAATGATAAGAACAAGTAGATGGAATTTTCTCATCTCTACCCTTTCGTTTAAGTTTGTAAAATATTTTAAAGAAAAGAATTTATTGTCTAAAATAAAAATTACAGATAAGACCCGGTTCAATAATATGTATTGAAATCATTAAAATTATTTTTCCCGTTAAAATAACTTTTACAATTTAAAACCAAGAGAACTTTTTGATATCGTGAATAAATGAGGTACTTTGCAAATTATATTTGTTTATGTAAAATTTCAAGACTGATTCGGAGAAAATTCAAGTTTTTTTATTTGCGGGAAGAAAGGCATCAGGAACTGTTATTTGTTAAAAAAGCGCGGGAGAAATTCTTCCGCGCCTTCAATGATTGATGAATTGCTATTGAATAATGCCCGTCAGGCATTCATGTACTGTCTTCTTAACTCTATAACCTTGCCAATTACAGAAAATGGCCTGTTTACTATCGCTTTGTATTTCGGGTTAGCGGCTTCAAGATACGCCTTTATCTTGCTGTTCCTCAAAGTTTTGACAGTCGCTTCATCCTCGAGAAGCGCAATCACAATTTCCCCGTCGTCCGCCGTATCCTGCTTCCGCACTATCACAATATCGCCGTCGTATATTCCCGCGTCTGTCATGCTGTCGCCTTTTACTTTAAGAGCAAAATGAAGGTTGTGCCCTCTGGGGCTCTTCTCCATCGCCACATACCCCTGAATGTTGTCGCTTGCGAAAATCGGTTCGCCTGCCGCTACATTGCCGTACAAAGGAATGTAATTCACGTCGGTTTTCGCCTTTATTACGTCGCCTGAACTCGACTTCACCACCTTGAAACCCCTGGCAGTATCCGGTTTCTTTTCCAGATAACCCTTTCTCTGGAGAGCGAATACGTGGTCCTGTATAGTGCCGATTGTAAGTTTGAACTTGAACGCGATTTCTTTCAGCGTCGGCGGATAGGAATTCTCCTCAACAAATTTTGAGATGTACTCGAGAATTTTTTTCTGCTTTTTGGTAAGTTTTTTTTCCATAACTTAATATGGCATATTTAATTAGGTTTGTCAAGTAAAAAATGAGGTTATTCTATGATGCCGTCATCGGAGAATGAGGCCGTGCTGTGCGGGAAATCTTCCCTGCTCAATCTGATAATATTCCTGTAAGCGGTGTTTCCTTCATCTATCACGGGGAAACCTCTTCTCACCTGTTTTACCGAGTTCACTTCGGCTTTCTTGAAATTCCCGTTCCTGTCGACGAAAAGTTTTATAATCGGCGCAACACCCTGCGGGCCAGCCAGACTGAATTTCCCGTAGGTGCAGAAGTTTCCAAGGCTGTATGCGATAAACTTTTTCCTGTAAATCTCCACGCCTCTTGTAACGTGCGGCCCGGACCCGAAAACAGCGTCCGCACCCGCATCGATGACTGTATGCGCAAATTCATATACATCCCCTCGGTTTTCCCCGAGGAAAATTTCCTCCCTCTTAGGCACATGCTGAGCGCCTGCTCCTTCCGCGCCGCCGTGAAAAAACACGATGACGAAATCGCATTTCGATTTTATTTCCTTTATAAGTTCGGAAGCGTAATCGAGATCGTTTATGCTGACCGTTCCCCTGTTCGGGGCAAAACCCGCCAGGCCCACTGTAAAGCCCCTGACTTTCGCGACAACATAGGGATAGTCAGTCGTGCCCGCGTAAAGTATTTCATTTTCATCGAGTACATTATATGTCGCGGTTCTTCCCGCTTCTCCCATGTCGCCCGCATGATTGTTGGCAAGGTTCATAAAATCAAAACCCGCGTCGTTAAGATACACTCCGTATCTTTCGGGGACGCGGAACGAATAGCACCGCGAAGCCGAATCCCTGCACTGCTTCGGAGTTCCGCCTGAATTCAGAAACGGCCCTTCAAGGTTTCCAAGAGTCAGATCGGCAGACTGCAGTATTTCCGAAACACCCTCGAAGAGCGTCTCTCCGTCTCCGGGAGGAAGGTCTTTCGAAGGATACGTCGTTCCCATCATTATGTCTCCGACGGCTATAATCGAGAACAATTCCTCTTCCTTATCTTTATTGACGACGGAACTGCTGTCAGTTTTATTCCCGGAGTTGTTATGTTTCTCCGGCTTACAGGAAATCAGAAAGAAAGAAATTAGTAATATTGGAAGGATGTATCTCATTGATACAGATAATATGCGGAGGATAATTTAAAAAATTCTTCCGAATCTTTTCTGCTTTCGGTGATTATCTCTTCATATGAGTAACCCTCGTTTATCATTTTTCTTAATCTGTCCGTGCCGGCAAGCTTGTCAATGAAATTCCCCTTGTCCCAGGCGAATTCCGGCACAGTCTTTTTAAGGGCAATGAGAATCGCCACCGAAATATCAAAAGGTTTATACTTCGAAAAATCTGTGACCTTCATCTCAACCCCGAAGCATTTCCTTCCGGTGAATTTCATTGCTGTGTACGAAGGCAGTTTATCCTGCTCCGGAATGAATTCCGTTACGGAGAATTCTACTCCTTCAAAACCGTATTTATTTAATTCATCCAGCATTTTTCTGCTGTCGACGAACGGCGCTCCGAATACGCAGAACGGGCTATCAGTCCCCCTGCCTTCGGAAATATTCGTACCTTCGAGGAAACACAGCGCTGGATAATTTCTTGCGCAATCTACTGAAACAATGCTTGGCGAAGGATTTACCCAGACGTTCATTACGTTTTCGAACTTCGTCTTTCTGTCATATCCTTTCATTTTCACCACGCTGAATCCGGGATTCTTGATATACTCCTCGTTAAGAAATTTCGCCAGCTCCCCGATTGTCATTCCGAATATCACGGGTGTCGGGATTTTACCTACGAATGAAGAAAACTTTTCGTCAAGAATGAAACCGCCGGCGTAATTCAGGTTGGTAAGCGACGGTCTGTCGCATATGATGTAATCTTTTCCGTATTTTGCCGCGTCCTGCATTGTCAGATAAAGCGTGGATGTGTAAGTGTAGAATCTTGCTCCGAGCTCCTGTATATCGAATATGATAACGTCGATACCCTCCAGATCGTTTTGGGAAAAGGAGTTCTTCTTTCCGTACAGCGACACGACCGGTACTTCGATTCCCGCATTGCTGAATTTATCGTCAGCTGAAAAGCCGTGTTCAGGCGTGAAGATTTTCTTAAGCGAATACCCTTTTTCGGTAAGTCTGTTCAGAAAATGGTTTCCGTTCCTGTCGACCCCCGTTTTGTTCGTAATGACGGCTATGTTTTTTCCTGCTATAAGTTCTTTCATATCGTTAAGCAGAACTTCGTCGCCGGTGGCGAAATCACCGTACCTGAACTGAGCGCTGCACAGCCCGGCGGACAGGAAGAATATCAGGATAAGATACTTCATTTTGTAAACTGCTTAATCGTTCTGGGATTAATTATCTTGAACAGGAATATAGCCGACGTCATGACGAAGAAGAATATTATTTTCAAGTACAGCATATCCAGCGGCCGTATCAGCAGGTAAACGGCGTAAGAACCGAACATCAGCGCAAGAAGGATTACTATCTTGCTGAACTCATAATCAATCTTATAAAATTTCTGTGAAGCGATGTATATTCCGGCGAACATCGAGATGTAGCTTAGAAGAGTCGCAATTGCCGCGCCTGTCATTCCGAAAGACGGTATGAGGGCGAAATTTGTGACTATGTTTATAAACGCGGCTGCGCCTGTGATATACGGCAGATACTTCGTTTTCTTCTCTATGTAAATCCCGGCCATCAGGTTTATGTACATCCCGTAGAAAACGTACGAAAGAAGTATCAGCGGGACTATCGTTAGTCCGCCCCAGTACGCCTTGCCTACAAGATGACCCTTATGCGGAAGAGGAATCGCGACTAAATCGTCTATGAAGAAAGTCAGGAAAATGAAAATTATTGCCGATACCGACAGAAACGCTGTCATTACTTTCGAATAAATCCGTTTAGCGTCGGGTTCTTTGGCGTTCTGCAGGAAGAACGGCCGCCAGGCGAATTCGAACATAGACACGAAAAGCATCATGAATATGCCGAGTCTGTAATTTGCCTGGAAAACCCCTACTGTCTCGTCGTTCGTCAATGCCGTCATTATGGGACGGTTAATTACCTGTATGATGTTTGAACTGATTCCCGCCGGAATGTAAGGAAGCGAGAATTTCAGAAGTTCGCCGACAAGTTTTTTGTTGAATGAAATCTTAAGATTTTTAACGACTATCGGCAATAAAAGAGCGAAAGTAACCACAGAAGCGATAACATTCGTTATGAAAACATATTCAATGCCTTTTCGAAGAACGACAATGAAAAAGATGTTGAGAGCTACTGTGAGTATAATGTTAGTCAGACGAATTGCCGCAAACAATTTAGGTTTATGCTTAAGACGCAAATAAGCGAATGGCACTATTGCCGCCGCATCGAAGAAAAGTATCAGGGCGGTGTACTTAATGACGCTTTCGTATTTAAGGCTTACCTGGAATACCGAACTGAAGTCCTTCGAGAATACAAACAGTATTGCAGAAAGAACAAAAGAATTTATGAATATGCCGAGGAAAGGATGTGAAAAGTTCTCTTTTTCATTTCCGACTTCCAGAGTGGACGCGAATTTGAAGTAGCCGGATTCAAGGCCTATCGTGAAAAATACGTTCAGTATGGCGATATATGCGTAAACATTAGCGACGACTCCGAACTCCCCCGGCATGAAGAGGTTCGTATATATAGGAACGAATAAAAAATTCAGGAACCTGCCGAGAATCGTGCTCGTACCGTATATTAACGTGTCTTTAGAAAGCGACTTTATCTTATCAAGCATAAAAACAAAAGGTTATTCCGAAAATACGGAATAACCTTTATTTATAAAATGTATTATTTGCTTACGGGATGATTTCGATGAGTCCGCTCGTGACGGTCTTGCCGTTATCGTCAAGCAGGAATACTCTGTAGATTCCGGGATCGTCGAATCTCATGTCTGAAGAACTGTTCTTCGAGAAATAGATATACTTCATTGAAGGCTCAACTTTATAGCTGAACTTCTTGTAGTATTCGAATTTTCCGGATGTTCTGTTCATCTTATCGAACTGGATCGATACGTTCGAAAGCCCCAGAGCATAATCGCATTTTACCATTACGGTAAGATAACCGGTGGTAAAACGGTCGCTGATTCCCTCTTCACCGTCGTTTCCGTACTTTTCACAGAAATAAAGAACGGGACCGTTCTGCGCATGCACGTTCGATGTGAGTCCGAACATCGAGAACAGTGCAAGAATTGCGAAAACAAAATAGAGTTTTTTCATTTAAGCTCCTTTCGGGTACTACCCAAAGTTTAGTTTAATTATTATATTTTTTGAAATAAATTAGTCAGATACTATTTCAACTTCTCCGCTTACTATCGGGGTGCCGTCTTTCCTCTGGCATGTCACTCTGTAAGTACCCGGTGAGGAGAATTTTAAATTGCTCTTGTCAGTGAAATATGTGTAATCCCAGTCAGCCTGTACATCGAATGGAATCGTCTTTATGATTTTCTCGCTGATGGAATTACCCGATGCGTCTTTAATTTTCGTGAGTCTTAATTCGACTTTTCCAACGCCGAGTGTTGTTCCGGCAGGACGGGTATCAACCATTACTGTCAGCCAGCCCGGGGTGAATCTCTTGCTTACTCCGATTTCCTGTCCGTTCTTGTACTGCTCGCAGAAATAGAGTTTTGCTTTTCCTTCGCTTCTGTCGGAATTATCTTCCGATTTCGTTTCGGTTCTCTTCGTGTCTTCCTTCTTGGTTTCTTCTTTCTTTGTTTCTTCCTTCTTGGTTTCTTCCTTTGCGAGGTCCTTTAATTTACCGCATGCAAATACTAAAGAAACAGTAACTAAAATAGCTACTAAAAAATTAATTCTGTAAGTTAAATTCTTCATAGCATTTAATTTAGGTTAAAAAATTTTTTTTAATTTAAACCTTTATATGATATAATTCAAGAGACAAATTCCAATGAAAGGTCAAGTGATCTGATCGAATGAGTCAAAGCCCCGACCGAAATTATATCTATTCCCTTTATCTTTCCGTAGTTCATTATGTTCTCGTGATTGACTCCGCCGGAAACCTCTATTTTAAACGTTCCTTTATTGAGTTTCACGGCTTTCTTAATATTTTCGGGCGTGAAATTATCCAGCATAACAATATCCACAAGTTTTCTGCCGTTTTCAAGCACCTTCCTGAATTCAATAATATCTTTAACTTCAATTTCTATTTTAAGTTCCCGTGATTTCCTGCTTTTTTTAAGCATTTTAAGAGTATTTTCTATGCCGCCGTTGGCTTCTATATGATTGTCCTTTATAAGCATCATGTCGTACAGTCCGAACCTGTGGTTGTCACCTCCGCCTATCTTTACCGCCAGTTTCTCGAATATCCTGAAATTTGGCGTGGTCTTCCTGGTATCAACCAGCCTGATTTTGTCATTTCCGAGACGCCTTTTTAGACAGAATGTAGCCGTCGCAATTCCGCTCATCCTCTGAATTATGTTAAGAGACAGTCTTTCGGCTTTAAGAAGGCTTCTCGAGCTTCCGGTTATTTCAGCTATTTTAGAACCGCCTTTTATGGCTACCCCCTCCGGACAGGAACTCCTTATTATGACTTTCGGATCGACTATTTTATATACGCGTTTGAATAATTCCAGACCCGCTACGACGCCGTGCTCCTTCAATACAAGCTGCGCTCTTGATTTGTTCTTTACCGGGATCAGAAGGTCTGTCGTGACGTCGCCCGTCCCGATATCCTCTTTCAAAGCGAGTTTGATAAGATTCTCTGCGGTTTTGAAATCGAAATTTTTATAATAGTTTGTATTTCCCATATTATTTGAAATAAGTTTTTATCAGTTCAAGAAAATCCGCGGGCGGGCGGACGGGTTTGAATCTCTGAAGGTCAAGGAATGAATGAGTCGTGTATCCGTCGACAAGAAGAGTATCGCCGACCATTATTTCATAATCTATCTTTATCCTGACAGTCGGTACGTTCTTAAGGTACGCGATTATTCTGAGTTCGTCGTCATATTTGGCAGGCCTGTAATAGTTCACGTGCGCCTCGATCAAAGGAAGTCCTACGTTCATCGCCTCGAGTTTGGTGTAAGGATACCCCATGCTGCGCATCAGTTCATTCCTTCCCGCTTCGAAATACTCGAGATATCTCGTATTGTTAACGATTCCCATTATGTCTGTATGAGCGTAAAGCGGTCTGTATTTGTGTTCGTTTTTTACCATATTAGTCTGTAAAAATCTTACCCGGATTCAGTATGTTGTTCGGGTCAAAAACTTTTTTAATATTCTTTGATAATTCAATTTCTTCTTTCGACAGCGCTATGGGCAGATATTCTTTCTGCGAATACCCGATGCCGTGTTCGCCGGAGATTGTCCCTCCGAGAGAAACCGTCAGTTCAAAAATCTCTTTCACGGCCGATTTAATGTTGACGTTCCAGTATTCGTCGGAAAGACTGTCCTTAAGAATATTCACGTGAAGATTCCCGTCGCCGGCGTGTCCGTAACATATCGCCCTGATACCGTACTTACCAGTAATCTTCCGGATCCCTTCAAGCAGTTCCGGCATCTTTGCCCTCGGAACCACGGTATCTTCTTCCTTATAAGTCGAAATCGATTTCACAGCTTCGCCGACCGAGCGTCTCAATGCCCACAGTTCCTCCATCTTTCCTCTTTCTTCGGCGAGAATAATATCCACAGGCGAAAACTTCTCTAT
>CAIKZJ010000096.1 GCA_903831845.1 uncultured Ignavibacteriota bacterium | reverse complement strand
CTGCGTATAAGTGGCTATCAAGAGGACTTGAAGAGGCAATTTACAAATTCATCGCCGACGCGAAAAAAGGAGACGAACTCACGGGCTGCTTCTACGAGTTTCATTACAAGGATGTTCTTTTGGCTCTTAAGAAAGCGGCACAGAGCGGCGTGAAAGTGAATATCATTTACGACGCAAAAGAAAACCAGCCGAAGGTGCCGAAAACGGAAGCAGAAAAATTCGGATTCCCGAGAAAAGTCAATATGGATTGTATCGAAGAAGCGGGACTTGAAGGGTATAAGAATGTTTACCTCCTTGGCAGGACATTGAATAAAAGTTACATCTGCCATAACAAGTTCCTCGTGCTCGTCAGGAACGGAAAACCGTTTAAGGTATGGACGGGCTCGACTAACATTTCCGAAGGCGGCATTTTCGGGCAGACTAACGTCGGTCACGCCGTTTCAGACGCAGCAACGGCGAATAAGTATATCGATTACTGGACAGCGCTTCGGGATATAAAGACGGGAAAGGCGCTCAAGGAAGCGGTTGAGAGCATTGAGAAGGATATTGCTTCTGTCGCAAATATTAAGAACGGAGTTACAAGCATTTTCAGTCCGAGAAAGTCGCTGAACATGCTGGAATTTTATGCCGACCTGCTCGTAAGCGCCGAAGACTGCGCCTGTATCACACTCGCTTTCGGCGTAAATAAGGTTCTGCTTCAGCATCTCATGAAGAATACGCCGAAGAGCGCTCTCACGTTTCTGATGCTCGAAAAGGACCAGGAAGGCATTGCGAATTACGTCGTTAAGAAAAATATCGTGAAGGCTGTCGGCTCTTACCTTTATACCGACAAGCTGGCCGGCTGGACGAACGAAGTTACAACGCAGAATCTCGGCCTCAACACACACGTGAAATTCGTGCATACGAAGTTCATACTGAAAGACCCGCTGGGGAAGGTGCCGATAATCGCAACGGGTTCCTATAACTTCAGCGAAGCCGCAACTGTGAAGAACGACGAGAACATGATTATTATAAAGGGAAACAAACGCGCCGCGGATATCTATTACACGGAGTTCATGAGAATCTTCGGCCAGTATTATTTCCGCTGGGTGTTCAACGAAATGGCGAGGAAAGGAAAACTGAAAAAAGGCAAGAACGCAGGCTTCCTGAAACCGGATAACTCATGGACAAAGGCGTACTGGAAGGGCGGACTGAAGAGGAAGAAAATAGAAATATTTGAGAAGATGAGCGTGTAACCGCGGGCTGATATCAAAAATCAAATATCAAATATAAAAAATACATATAAAAAATTAAAAATATGAAGGGGTGTGAGTAGGGGAGGTGTTTACTCTTTGTGTACCTCTGTGGCTTCTCCGTGTCGCTTTGAATAACAAATCCAAACTTTTATACAACACGTTCGATGAACGTGTTGTACATGGATTCCCGCTTTCGCGGGAATGACAAAATGATTTTCTAGATTCTGTATCTATGCTCTTCTAGATTCTAGATTCTAAATTCTAGATTCTGTCTTCTGGCTCTTCTTGATTCTTGATTCTGAAAAACGACTCCTAGAAATCTTCTAACTACTAACTTCTAACTACTAACTTCTAACTACTAACTACTGCTCTACTGCACCCAATACCTGTCCGGCAGGCTTATATCCAGCTCCTTGCCTTTTGCGGAATACTTCAGATCCTCCGGAATCCAGTAATCGCCCGGACGGAAATAAACTGTTCCGAGATTGATGTATGTAACGAAAGAGCTAAGCGTAACGGGAAAGACTATGTTCATTTCCTCCCATTGCCCGCATTTATGCCGCTTTATGTTTATTTCCAGCGCGTTGTCGAATATGTAATACTGATTGCTCACCGATACGTCCATCACATAAGTCTCCTTGGAAGTTTCATAGCACACCGCTTTCCCGAAATCGATGTCTTTCATATACCGGAAATTGCTCCAGTCGTATTTTGTCGTATCGCGCTTTACCAGGCTCGGTTTCCTCTCGCCGGAGGCGGGCACGTATTTACTTATAGTGACGTTGAAAACGCTCTTGCAGGTGTCGCCCGAATACATCAGTTCTTCAAGAGTGAATCGCAGGCTGGTGTACGGCGACTGCGCGAAGACGAACGAAGGCGCGAGAAACAATATAATTAGAATTACCCTTTTCATAGCGGTTGGTTTACTTATGTGAAAAGTTAAATATCAGGAATCACAAATACAAATTAAAAATTGCAATGGGGGATTCACAAATTGTCAGTTTTTCCGCGGTTTCCGCAAAAAAGTACTCGAGGATGAAAAACAAGCATACACAGATTAAGTCTGATGGCTTTATAACAAAAATCACTTTTTAATTTT
>CAIKZJ010000095.1 GCA_903831845.1 uncultured Ignavibacteriota bacterium | reverse complement strand
TTGGCGTAATAGAGCTTAGAATCCATACTTTTTAGAGGCAATAGTATAATTATATGTGACCAGCTTAATTGTCGTGCCAGTGGAACGACAATTTTTTTTCGGGAAACTGCTCCGCAAATTGCATCATTCTTCGGATATTTTTTTCGTTGAAACTTCTTCCATACGCCTTTTCCAATTGTCCAGACACTGTCATTACAATTTGTTTGCCGTATTCTGCGCGCTTATTGAAAAGTATTTCGCTGTTTATGCGCTTGCCTATCTGCTAGTAAAGCATAACCAACGCACTGTTGACTGCCGCAGCAGTCTTCTTGCGGCTTTGCTCTATTAGCACACTCAGTTCCCGAATTAATTTCCCGTCAGGCAACTGGGGGGTCAGCGCTTTGTCTTTTTTCATAATAATCTTTGTATTTGATATATTCTTGGGTTAACAGTTGCACCATTAACCAGTTAATAAAATAAACTACTTTGATAGAATAAAACCATATATATAAAATACAAAAATCTTAAAACATCAAGTTTGGAAAAATGCGAATATGGAGTCGTGCAAATTACATTAAAGAGAGACGCTGTGAAGACAAATTCACACCAAACAAATAATGAAACTCGGGAATGTATTTAGCACATTGATTGCCGCAGAAAAAACTCAAAATAATTTTCACATATTTACCACTTAATCTTTTGAGCCTCTGGAGAAGTTTAGCGGGCGAGTTGTTTGAGTGCTTTGTGAAAGCTTCTTCCCGGTTCTTTTTTAGGGTAGCTATTCAGTCCTTTGTTTCGCCATCATAAAGGGGTGGGGCAGCAGTTAATTTCCTCTTATCTGAAAACGCTGAGGCTTTTAATCAGGCGTGTGTAGTTTTCCTTTGCGGTGCCCGGAATTTTAAACAGGTCGTTCTTCTGATAATGATCATTCTTTGCGAAAAGTTCGCCTGAGATCTGGTCCCCGTTTTTCGTGGCGATATAGATTGCGCTGTCATTTACTGCCGCAAAGTACTCTTTTGAGTCGGTGCGGTTTTCGCCCGGCCCGTTATATATATAGATACTGCGGTTTTTATCAACCGGTGTGAAAAGCGACTGACCGAATTTCATCTGTGCCGGAACGGGGAGGCGGTACAAATTCATAAGTGTCGGAATTACATCGTTGTTACATACCACGCGCTGAGTATTGTTCCGCAGAACACCGGACGGGAACCTGTTCTGAAGCACGGGCGGAATATAAATCCAGAAGGGGATCCACGTCTTCCATATATTAAATTTGCCGAAATGTCCCCGCTCACTGATATGCTCTCCGACCGACTCGGAATGATCTGACACGGATATTATTACGGTTCTTTCCAGTTCACCGCGCCCCTTAAGCATCCGGAAAACTTCGTCGAGGTTCCGGTCAAAATACCTGATCGAGTTCAGGTAATCCGTAAGCAGCGGCGTTGCTTCACCAAATAACTTTACATTATTCGGGGAGTAATGGGGATAATGCGTGTTGCTGTAGTGGAAAATGCTGAAGAAACGGTTACCGGGATTTAATGACTCAAGGAACGAACCGAAACGCCTGGTAATTATCGTATCGTCTCCTCCCATATCAACTACTTTCGGCGCATCTATTTTTTCGCGGTAGATGTAACAGTCGAGATTTTCGGAATTGAAGAAGCTTTTAAAGTTCGGGTAATCGTCGTAAGACCAGGAGGTAATGAATGCCGTGTTTACATTGTTATAGTGGTGCTTAAGGTAATCATAGATCAAAGGCATTTGTATTAACTGATGCTT
>CAIKZJ010000094.1 GCA_903831845.1 uncultured Ignavibacteriota bacterium | reverse complement strand
GTTCTCGTTTCGGAAAAATTCGTAATAAAGGAAGAACGTCCCGGTATTGCGGTAATCAGACTCGAAGACCCTTATTTCGGTTTCGTTACACTTCAGGAATATTTTCATTCACAGGATACGCCTGTGGAACGCGGCATTTCGGATAATTCGAAAATCGGCGAAGGGACCGTAATCGAAACGGATGTATATGTCGGCGATTTTACCCTGATAGGAAAAAACTGCCGCATTGGCAATAATTCCGTTATCCGTGCAAACGTCACAATAGGCGACGGAGTGGTAATAGGAAGCAATACAGTCATCGAAAGCAGCGTGACAGTTTATAGCGGGTGTAAGATAGGAAACAACGTGATAATACATTCGAATACCGTTGTGGGAAGCGACGGTTTCGGATTCGCCAGAAACAAGGAAGGAAAATTTAAAAAAATACCGCAGACCGGAATCGTGGTTATTGAGGACGACGTCGAGATCGGCAGCAACTGCTCGATAGACAGGGCGACGATCGGCGAAACTAAAATCTGCCGGGGTGTCAAACTCGACAACCAGATTCAGATTGCGCATAACGTCGAAATAGGAGAAGATACAGTAATCGTCGCTCAGGCTGGTATCGCAGGCTCGACGAAGATAGGCAAAAGATGCATGATCGGAGGGCAGGCGGGAATCGTTGGACATCTTACGATATGCGACGATGTTATTATCGGCGCGTCCGTCGGCGTCTCAAAATCTATAGATAAACCCGGCACTTACATGGGTTACAGATGTAAGCCTGCTAAAGAAGCGCTTAGAGAGGAAGCGGACATCAAAGGATTGTCCGCGCTGAAGGATAAAGTAAAAAATTTAGAATCATTATTAAACAAAGGTAAATAAATGTTAGTAAAGCAAAGAACAATCGCCTCAAAGGCGTCACTCTCGGGCATAGGCTTGCATACGGGCAACAAGTCGAACATGACTTTTAAACCCGCTCCGGTTAATTACGGAGTCAAATTCAAAAGGGTTGACCTCGATAACTCCCCGGAAATTCCCGCGGATATCGACCACGTCATCGATATTTCCAGAGGCACAACGATAGCTTTGGACGGTGTCGAAGTCCATACCGTTGAACATGTTCTTGCTGCAATAATGGGATGCGAAATAGACAACATCATAGTCGAGCTGGACGCAAACGAACCGCCCGTAATGGACGGCAGCGCGAAGGATTATGTAAGAACTCTGATGCACGCTGGTGTAGTCGAACAGGACGAGGACAGGGATTATCTGGTTATCGAAGATACCGTTCACTACCACGACGACAAGAACAACGTCGATATAGTCGCCTTGCCTCTGAAGGATGATTTCAGGATTACTGTAATGATAGATTTTCAGAATCCGGCTCTCGGAAGCCAGCATTCCGGGCTTTTCAACCTTCAGGAGGAATTCGCGAAGGAATTCGCTCCGGCGAGAACGTTCTGCTTTCTTAAGGAAATCGAACCCCTGATTCAGCATAACCTCATCAAGGGCGGACGAATTGATAACGCCGTCGTTATTGTCGACCGCGAATTTGAAAGCGAGCACGAATTCAAAGAGTTCAAGAAAAAAATAAAGCTCGACGAAAAAGTCAAACTCGGCAGTTCGGGAATTCTAAACGACACACCGCTCAGGTTCAAGAATGAGCCCGCAAGGCATAAGCTTCTCGACCTTATCGGAGACCTTGCCCTCATAGGCGCGCCTATAAAAGGACAGATACTCGCGGCGCGTCCGGGACATAAGTCGAACGTGGAATTTACAAAAATACTAAGGAAGCTGTATCTGCAGAAAAAAATTGTCAAGAAGTTCCAGATGATCAAATCCTCTTCCGGAGCGCTTGATATAGACGCGATAATGCGCATACTGCCGCACAGGTATCCTTTCCTTCTGGTTGACAGGATTCTTTCTATAGATCTCGAAAAAAATAAAATTGTGGGGATGAAGAACGTAACGATTAACGAGCCGTTCTTCCAGGGGCATTTTCCCATAAAACCGATAATGCCGGGAGTTCTAATTGTGGAGGCTATGGCGCAGACAGGCGGCATACTGCTCATGCATACTCTCGAAAACAGCGAATCAAAACTCGCTTTCTTCACGACTATGGATAATGTGAAGTTCAAGAAACAGGTTGTACCGGGCGACCAGCTTATTTTCGAAATGGAAATCCTTTCAACTAGAAGAGGATTCTGCAAGATGAAAGGCAGAGCTTATAAGTCATATATCGGAGGCGAACTCGCCGCCGAAGGCGAATTCTCTGTCGCAATCGTCGACAAACAGTAAACGGAAAATACATATAATGAAAACGGGGATGATCTCATCCCCGTTTTTTATTTATCTTATGCTCTAATTGCTAATTGTTAAATGCTAATTGTCTGTAAGAGCAACAACCCCCGGAAGCTGCTTTCCTTCAAGGAATTCCAGCGAAGCGCCGCCGCCCGTCGATACGTGCGATACTTCCTTCTCAAGCCCCGCTTTCGCTATTGCCGACGCAGAGTCGCCTCCGCCGATTATTGTAACAGCGCCTTTCTTAGTAGCGGATGCAAGCGCGTTTGCCACTTCAAAGGTCCCTTTCGAAAAATTATCCATTTCAAAAACTCCCATCGGACCGTTCCAAACGACAGTGCTGGATGCAGTTATTTCTTCCGAATATTTTTTGATGGTGTCAGGACCAATGTCCATTCCCATCCATTCGTTGTATTCGTCCGTCATTTTATCGAAGGGGACAGTTTTTGTGTTCGCGGAATTGTCAAACTTGTCAGCGATTATCATGTCAGTCGGTAACAGAAGCTCTTTCTTCAGTGATTTCGCCTTTTCGATTACCTGCTTTGCCAGCTCGACTTTATCTTCTTCGAGTATCGATTTCCCGATGTTCAGTCCCATTGCCTTGTAGAAAGTGAACATCATTCCGCCGCCGATAAGGATTTTGTCGGCGATGTTGAGCAGATTGTCGAGCACGTCAATCTTTCCTGAAATCTTCGAGCCGCCGAGAATCGCGCAGAGCGGGCGTTTCGGGTTCATTATTGCCGTAGAAAGATACTTCAGTTCCTTTTCCATCAGGTAACCTGCGGCGCAGGTTTTAATATACTTCGTAACGCCTTCCGTAGAAGCGTGCGCGCGGTGAGCCGTTCCGAAAGCGTCGTTTATGTAAATGTCGCCGTATGACGCGAGCTTCTCCGCGAATTCTGGCACGTTCTTTTCCTCGTCCTTGTAGAACCTTAAGTTTTCCAGAAGAAGCACATCGCCTTCCTGCATCGCGTCTATTACTCTGGCATTGTCGGGACCTATGCAGTCGTCGGAAAAAAGAACCGGCCTGTTTAGCACTGATGTCAGGAATTCCGCGACAACGTTCAGCGAGTACTTCGGGTTCTTTTCGCCTTTGGGACGTCCCAGATGGCTCATAAGTATGCATTTCCCGCCGTTGCTCATAACAGCTTTAATCGTCGGAAGGCTTTCGATTATTCTTTTCGTATCCGAAATGTTTCTGTTTTCGTCGAGAGGAACGTTGAAATCCACTCTTACAAGAATTCGTTTTCCTTTTATAAGGTTTTTATCAATAAGGTTTTCAATGGTTAACTTGTTCATATGTGTTTTGGTTTATTGACGAAGAAAAGCAAAAATATTTATTACCCCTCAAAGAATAAAGCCACTTTTTCAATTAATAATTAGTAATTAATAATTAGTAATTAAAAACACTGAATAAGCAATTAAATATTTGACGTATAACCTAAAACGGCTCTTAATTACTAATTACCAATTATTAATTACTAATTACAAAAAAAAGCCCTTCCGCTTTTCAGCAGAAGGGCTCTGTAAAACTATGAGTCAATGATTACTTGACAAGCATCATCTTCTTCACTTCGGTGAATCCGTTTGCTTCAATCTTGTAGAAGTACATTCCGCTCGAGAGGTTCGAAGCGTTGAAGCTGACAGTGTAGTTGCCCGCGTTCTTCGTTTCGTTGACGAGTGTTGCAACTTCCTTACCAAGAATGTTGTAAACCTTCATCGTTACGTTGCCTGATTTCGGCAGCGCAAAGTCGATCTTGGTTACGGGGTTGAACGGGTTCGGATAGTTCTGCGATACGCTGAAGTCCTTCGGAATTTCTGTTCCGACCGGAACTATACCGGTGATGACGTCAGCAAATACCTGCGTGTTGGTTATTATCGCGCTTCCGCTGTAACCGCCGGCAAGCACGAATTTATATGTGTTCGAGTATTTTACCGAACCTGTGTAAGCGCCGAGTGTCGGTACCGGTACGTTCGGAAGAGCTGACCATGTGTTTGTGGAAAGCGTGTAAACGTAAGCCGGGTTCGGTGATGCCGGTGTCCAGGCAGTCGAGGGGCTTCCGCCGCCGACGATTATCTGGCCGGGTTTCCATGAACCTGCGTCAAACCTGTACATCGTGCCGCCGCCGTAAGGAGCTTTGGTCGTCCAGGTGATTACGCTTCTGTCTGTCTGGCTGATAACACCCATGTATACGTCTGATGTAGCGGCTGAAATCGATGCGCCGGCTATGTATACGAGTGTGTCGCCTGATCTTGCAAGAGCGCCGCCGATCTTACCTACCGGCATTGCCGTGCAGGTTCTCCAGGTGTTCGTGTTTACATTGTATACGCTGACAGCTGAAAGAACGTTTGTTCCGTCATAACCGCCGACGTTGTAAATAAGCGAATCCTGATAGCTGACTGATTTCTGCCATGCTATGGCTGTCGGAAGAGGTGTTCCAGTTGACCAGGTGTTTGCTCTGATGTTGTATTTAAGGAATGTGGTGGTCGGAGTTGTTCCTGCTCCGTAACCGCCGATGACATATGCAGTGTCTTTCAGTACCGCCATCGAGTGAACGACGTTACCGGTTGTCATCGCCGCGCCTGTTGACCATGCGCCTGTTCTTGCATTGTAAATGTAGAGTGAGGTAAGGTTCGGTGCGTTACCGCCCGTGCATAATACCCAACCCGTATCGTTTCTCATGTAACCTGTCGCGCTGCCCATGTATGAACCCGATGACATCGCTGTTCCTGTGAGCCAGCCGGCATTGGTTACGTTTGTTGTAATTGTGATTGTGTCGTTTGTTCTGTCCTGATCCGTTCCGAGCTGAGCAATCGCCTTTACGGTATATGTGCCTACCGC
>CAIKZJ010000093.1 GCA_903831845.1 uncultured Ignavibacteriota bacterium | reverse complement strand
GTATCACATACTCGGCGATAAGAACACGGCAGGCGGTCCGGGAGTTCATCCCTGGGGCACATTCATATACCAGATGTCGATGGCAAGAAGAAACATAGACGCCTGCTCACCGGGCACTTTGCTTTACGCGAACCCGCAGGTGTACGGCGAAATGTGGAAAAACGAAGGGATTTTCAATGCATCCTCCTTTCATATTTAACATTGAACCGGATTTTTCTATATTAAGAAAACCGGAAACAAAAAGGTTCTGAACTGAATTATCCTATACTACGGTTATGAAAAAACTTATACTTCTTGAGTTATGCCTTTTGTTCCTCGCCACTACGTTCCGCTCCGACAGGATGACGGGCTGGGTTCAGCAGACTATACCCAGACCGGATTTGGCGGTTGTGGATTTAAGTTTTACTGATACTCTCAATGGTTTTTTAATTTCTTCAAAATATTCTCCGTCCGACAGCGGGTTTATTTTCAGAACATCGGACGGCGGACAAAATTGGTCAACTGCATTTGTAGGAAAAGTATATTTGACCTCTATCCAGTTTGTAAACAATTTGACAGGATATTGTGCTGGAAGAGATACGATACCAATAAACGGTTTGATAAAGAAGACAACAAACGGCGGACTAAACTGGTATAGCTGTACCGATATTTATAATTCGGGTTTATTGGAGGACGTATTTTTTCCGAACAAAGATACCGGCTGGGTATGCAGTACGGATATAATAGCGGGCGGGCTCTGGCGGACCGTAAACGGCGGCTTGAACTGGCAGATTCAGTTAGATTATAATGTCAGACCCTCCAAAATCTTCTTTGTGAATCCCACTACCGGCTGGGTTATAGGCAACGCGGGATTGAACCTTTACAAGACAACAAATTCAGGTAATAATTGGTTCTTACAAGCTAATATTTTCAATGCATCTTTTTACGATGTATTTTTTACTTCACTTGATACAGGGTGGATTATACGAAGTAGTCAGGGAAATCAATTGGGTTTAATGCGATCAACCAATGGTGGAGACAATTGGCATGGGGTTAATAGTCCTTTACCTCCAACTGAAACAAGATTATTCTTTATAGGGGCTAGATATGGTTGGGGAGGAAGTCTGTTCCATAAAATTTATGCAACAAAAGATGGATACAACTGGGGAACACAGTATTCACCATTAAACAGAAGCGATAACATATCGTTTACAGACACACTTCACGGCTGGGCTGGGTACTCGGGACTTGTCCATACCAACGACGGCGGCGGACAGATAGTGAATGTAAACAATCAGGGAACGGGTGTGCCTGAGGAGTATGTGTTGTATCAGAACTACCCCAACCCCTTCAACTCAATTACAAATTTTAAATTTCAGATTTTAAATTCGGGTAATATCAAAATAATATTATACGGTATATCGGGGAAAGAGATAAAGAGTATTGTGAACGAAAGACGGCAGGCGGGAGTCTACGAAGTGAAATTTGACGCGGGGAACCTGTCGTCGGGGGTGTATTTCTATGCGCTGTATGCCGACGGGAAAAGGATTGATACGAAGAAAATGGTATTGGTAAAATAGAGGCATGAATCAGGCGATTAGCATATTAAATAAATTGCATAAGGGAGGAGAATGAAAAACAAAATTTTAACATTAATAACCGTACTTGCAACGGCGGTATTGTTTTATTTTTCCGTATCGGCATTTAAAAACATAACGGAAAAACCGGTAAGAGAGAATGCAGTTGAGACCGCATCTTCGGTACGCGATACGTTTACAAACTGCATTTTTAACGCGTCGTTTGACGAGATAAACAAATGGGGGCTGGGAACAGAGCTTCATGTGGGAAGAAATCTTGCCCGTTATAGCGAACTTAATTTCAACGCCGTACATTCATACGACGAATCAGGCTCGGTTGTTTACGGCTATCCAAACTCCCCGATGAACCCCGCGCAAATACAAAACTATCAGTTTTTTCTTGACTCGGTTAAAGATAACAGCAATCTCTACGGGTTCTTCGAGCGCAGCGCGATAAGCAAATACTGCTACGGACAGAGGCTGATATACGAGGTCGCGCCTGAAAACGGCAACACGACGCTCAATTACGGATTTGTTTACAGGACAAGGGACAGAGGAAGTTATGATTTGGATGAAGGGAGAACTGTAGTTCATGCTGTTCCGCAGACGAGCGCGCCGGCGGGATATTTATGCAAGGATATATACGAGAATCTTCAGCACAGCGATTTGTTCGATTTCAGGCAGAACGATAAGGGATATTGGTACATAAAACCTGTCATGAAAATACCGCCTAATACTCCCGGTTCAACAAAGGTTGTACGAATAGAAATTGTAAGATTTGATGGAGTACCTCTGGATCCAATAATAATTAAAGCAGAAAATTTCAGTGATACAGGATATGTTTTTAATTATACGGGACTAAACCCAGAGTTAAAAGTTTTGGGCGGGACAAACTCGACCGACCTGAACTATGGCAGGGGTTCAGATGAGAACTGGTCCCAGTGGGACAACAATTGTCATGTGGATTTCCGTGTTTACTGGTACGGCGAATGCGAGGTATGGTTCGACAGGATAATTGTGGATGATGAAACGGCAAACAATCTTTTCAATCCTCTTACACAACCCGCTATTGATTTCAGAATCAGTCAGGAAGCTGCTAACTTCACGAACATCGGGGCGATGAGTTCGTTTTTTGTTGACGAGGTATGCATATCCCAGTATCCCTGCATTAAATATGTGTTCGATAAACTGCGCGGATACAACCCGCAGGCGCGGGTATCGATAGCCGTAACGAATTACCTGAACATACACGGACTGAAAAACCCTAATCCGGATTTAAGCGTATTCACCGATACGCTCAAACCTGATTTTCTTCAGGACGACCACAACGGATTTTATCTTGACCAAAACGGAGGAATGCAGATACCGCAGTCATTATCGGGACACGACAATAACATTCCTTCAAGCTGGTTCACTGGAGCACAGGAATACAACACAAAACTTCAAAACGCGATAGGCGGCAAAAACGACGCGGCGGGATTAAACGAAACAGGTTCGCTGGTATATGAAATCTTAAAAACAAGAAGCGCCGCGAAAGGAAATATGCCCGTCTTTAACTTTCATATTTAACATTGAACCGGATTTTTCTATATTAAGAAAACCGGAAACAAAAAAGTTCTGAACTGAATTATCCTATACTACGGTTATGAAAAAACTAATACTTCTTGAGTTATGCCTTTTGTTCCTCGCCACGACGTTCCGCGGGGACAGCCCGCCTTCGGGATGGTATATACAGCAGATTCCCGTGAACAAGAACATCACCGATATTTATTTCACCGATACGCTTAACGGATGGGCGGTTGCAAGTAATACGGGGCAACTTGATTCGGGTTATATACTGAAGACAACAAACGGAGGTGCGAACTGGTTATTAAATTATTCTACTGATAGAAATTTTTTTGCAATACAATTTACTGATGTAAATACCGGATATGCCAGCGGGGGGTGGGGACCGGGTTTATTTTATAAAACAATCAATGGCGGAAATAACTGGAATATATTGGCTACCGGTGGAATTAGGTTTACTGACTTATATTTTCTTAACAAAGATACGGGCTGGATATGTGACAATGGTATCTCCCCTTTCGGCGCAGGATTACAAAAGACCACCAACGGCGGATTGAACTGGTTTCAGCAGATGAGTAATTCTTATCAGCCCAAAAAGATTTTTTTCCTCAACAAAGATACGGGCTGGGTGATGACGGCGGATAGAAAATTGTACAGAACGATGAATTCAGGGGGTAACTGGGCTTTCTTGCATTCTTTCAGTGATGAAGCGTATAGTTTAAGTTTTGTTTCTAACGACACAGGATGGGTAATACATTACGGCTCCATTCAAAAAACCGTTGATGGAGGCACAAATTGGATTGCACAAATTGATCCTAATCCTGGTGGTTCTTTTCCATATGATATTAAGATGATAAATTCTCATTATGGTTATATTTCGACAGCATATACAAAAATATTGAAAACAATAGATGGGAATAATTGGAGAAAACAAAACGCACCAAATGGCGGATATACTGCGTTATATTTTACTGACAGTCTCCATGGCTGGTCTTCCCAAACATCCGGAGGAAATAATATCGCCGCCACGGTTGACGGCGGCGGACCTGTTTTGGGAGTGAGACAGATAAGCAGCGAAGTGCCGCAAAGTTTTAAACTTGAACAAAATTATCCAAACCCCTTTAACTCAATTACAAATTTTAAATTTCAGATTTTAAATTCGGGTAATATCAAAATAATATTATACGATATATCGGGGAAAGAGATAAGGACGATTGTAAACGAAAGACGGCAGGCGGGAGTCTACGAAGTGAAATTTGACGCGGGGAACCTGTCGTCGGGGGTGTATTTCTACCTTATGAAAGGCGCCACGACTGATAACCGGGAGATATTCCTCGATACAAAGAAAATGCTTCTTATCAAATAGCAAATTTTAAATAAAGAGAAAAAAATAATCCCCGTTGAAAAACGGGGATTTTATTGTAATCGCTTTAAACCTGTTTACTTCACCAATATCATCTTCTTCGTTTCCGAATAATTTCCCGATGTGAGTTTGTAGAAGTATACTCCGGAATTGAATGCTTTGCCGTCGAATGTGACGGTGTAACTGCCTTTCGTCATTTGCTTGTTCACGAGCGTCATCACTTCCTTGCCCGTTACGTCGTACACCTTTATCGTTACAAGATTGTTCTGCGGAATGCTGAAATCAATCTTTGTTTCGGGATTGAACGGGTTGGGATAGTTCTGTCCCAGAGAATACTTTTCAGGTACGTTGTTTTCTCCTCCCGTAATCCTTGTCACCGCTCCGTATCTGTCGAAGAACAGTTTCTTGCTCGTGCCGTCAAGTCCTACCCATATCGCGCCCGCGTCGTCAGAAGCGTTGAAGTATTCTATCAGTGTCGGTATGTATCCGGTCGCCGACCAGAACGGAGGCTTCTGCGTGAATGCCGTTGATGACGCGAAACTTCCCGGAGTGGTCGCTAAAGCATACGTGTTGTACAGCTTGTCGGACTGATTTGTGGGGTTACCCGTTTGCAGCGAATCCGAATAATAAATCAGGTCTACCCCGAAATTGTACGCCTTGGCGTCGAACCAGTATTCGTCCCTGGACGGCAATGCGCCTATCGTGAACGGAGTGCCGAAAGTCGCTCCTCCGTCGCTGCTTACAATGCAGTTCAGGTCGATGTTTCCCGTTGTTCCGGAAGTGTAAAATATCCACGCCTTGTCGAAGTTCTTGACGCCGATGAACTGGTCCTTCGGCGTTCCTGCCGCGATGGGCGTCGAGAATGAACCGACTACCGCAAGCGTTCCCGGCGCGGATTCCCTGTACCGCACGCTTCTTATCGCTGAAGATATGGTGTCGCCTGTAATCGCCACGCCGTAATAATTTATTAAGCAGGTATCTCCTGAATTGGACATGTATATCTTCGGCAGGACTGCCGTAGAACTCAGGTAAATCGCGCCTGCCCAAGATGTTCCTCCCGTCGCCGAGCCGAACATCCTCACGTCGTTGTTGCCGAGTATGTCGCATATCAGGTAAAGACTCGCCGTGGATGAAATCGTGCAGTCGAAATCGCGGATGTTCGTGTAAGTTGTAAACTGGTTGAAGTTGTTCGTAACAACGTTCCAGCAGTAAACCGTTGTTCCATACATAAAGAAACAATAAACCGAATCGCCTTTGGCGATCATTTTAGCTTTGGGAACCACTGTTGCCGGAGAAACCGAACTCACTACCGACCAGTTCGCTCCGTTGTTTGTGGACGATACAATCACGAGGCATTTTCCGGAAAGTATGTTCGTGTCGGGAATTGCGACATACAGCCGCTGTGTAGTTGTTCTGTATACTCCCGAAGGCCTGCCCATCGGCTCTGTGGCCGATACTACATAGTCCGTACCCCAGTTCGGACCGTCAGCAATATAAGGAATGGGGGGATCGTAAGTCTCAACTCGCGGCGTCTGCGCGTTGAGATAAGCAGAAAAAACTGTAAAAAGGACTGAAAGTAAAAAAATCTTTTTCATTTCGTACTCCTTTTATATGTTTGATTTAAGCTTTGAATTCCTGTTGAATCAGAATATCACGTACGAAAATCCTACCTGCAGTGCTTCCTTAATCTGCGTCTTCAGAGACGCTTTCTTTTCATATATCATGTTGACGCTTAAGTTAACGTTGATGTAATCGTTTACTTTTGCCGTTATTATGTTGTCCCAGTTCACGTCCCAGACGTCAAGTGAATTGAATCGCGAGAACAATCTTAACCTCGAGGAATAGAGTATGTTCTGCATCAGGTCAAGGTTTGCTTCCGTAACGGATTCGATACCCGTTTCAAGTTTGAATTTCTCGACCTTGTCAGCCGTTTCGGGGTCGTCCGAAAAATTCGTGAACTTGTTTGTTATCACTTCCTGTAAACCCACCCCGAGCCTTGATGAAAAACGCTTAACGGAATATATGAAACCGAGCGATTGCGTTATATATCCGGGGTCGAAGAATGCCGTTGTCTGAACTTCGGGTGTGACGCTGTAATCGTAACCGTTCGATATGCTCGACCTTACTTCATTGCTGAAGTAGGGGTTTACCTTCCATCCCAGATGCCGTATAAGCAAGGTATTGAACCTTAATTCGTTATCCGTCGTCTTAACCGTTCCGCTCGATTTTGATTTCCCGTATGCGAGTTTTAGGAAATTGTAGAAGTCCCATTTCTTGCTGTGATAAAGAACCCCGAAATGACCGAGCCCCGCGAAAGAAAGAGCGTCTTCGCCGCCCTGCACCCAGTTCGAAAAAGATATCTGGCTTAAGTTGAGCGCGACTGTTCCGCGCGGCGTCCAGCCTGTTTTAAGCGATGTGTCAGACTGGGCGTGCGATTTTGAAATTATTATAATGAATAAAAAAAGAATAAACACGAAGGTCTTCTTCATAATTCTTTATTAAGATTTTAATAAAATTACTTGCAGAGCGCTTTTATCCTGAAAAGTATTCCCGCGATTATTCCCGCGATGCTTGGTACGACAAGGAACAGCCAGATCTGCTCGAGCGCTTTGCCGCCGACGAATATCGCCGGTCCGAAACTCCTTGCCGGGTTGACGGATACGCCGGTTATCTGTATCCCGAATATGTGTATTACAACAAGCGTTATGCCTATTGCCAGGCCTGCGAACTGCGAAGGCGCGCCTTCCTGTGTCGAACCGAGAATTACAACTATGAAAAGAAACGACGCTATGAATTCGAACACAAGCGCGGACACGACAGCGTATTCGCCCAGGTAGCCGGGTCCCCATCCGTTCTGTCCTAACCCGCCGACGTTTATGTTGTATCCCGCTTTGCCGCTCATAATCAGCGCGATGACTCCCGCGCCGAGTATACCGCCTATGAACTGGAATATTATATATCCTGCAAGATCCTTTGCGGACATTCTGCCCGCCGTGAATACGCCGAGGCTCACCGCCGGATTTATGTGGCATCCCGAAACCGGTCCTATTCCGTATGCCATCGCGATTAATGCAAAACCGAATGCGAATGCTATTCCCGTCACGCCTACTGCCGGACCCGCCACAACAGCGGTCCCGCAACCGAACAATACAAGCGTGAACGTTCCGATTAATTCAGCTATGTATTTTTTCATGTCGTGTTATTTATTTAGGAAATGGAAGTTCTTTTAATTTATGACTTTTTATATTTTTTTCCAATATCAGATAGAAATCCCTTTAATTATTCCCTCAAAATTAACTGAAACACGCGTTTTTGTTTTTCCGTATATAAATTGTTGCGGATAATCTTTCCCTTTACATCGGTTGTCCGCGGCATAATTGCCTTAACCTCAATGAGAAAAAAATGAAAAACAGAATTTTACTTTGCCTTATTCTCGCCGCGTTTTCTTTTGCCGGCGCTCAGACCGCTCCGGTCGATACCACGGGACTCGGCGCTCTGAAACACAATGTATACAGTAATTACGGGTCTATGGAAACTCTTGCCACTCTGTGTAACGTGTTCGGACCTCGTTTGATGTGGTCGAAAGGTTATAACAACGCCGCCGCCTGGATTGAAAAACAGCTGACGGAATGGGGCATTCCGAAAGTCTATTCCGAAAACATAAATAAAAAAGGGAAGTCCTGGACTTTGAAAAAATCATATGCCGCGATAGTCGAACCTTATGCCGTGAACCTCATCGTCAATCCGAAATGCTGGTCGCCGGGCACGGAAGGCACCATAAAATCCGAAGCCGTGTATTTCAAGGCATCAAAACCCGAAGAGTTCGAAAAATATAAGGGCAGACTTAAAGGAAAAATTGTTATGCTGTCCGACCCCATACCTTTCCGCCTTGCCCTGCGGCCGATGGTCGTGCGGTTTAACGACGACACCCTTAACGTGCTCGCTAACGTTACAGTGCCTTCGGCGGAAGATAAAATGAAAGAGAAAGAGATAGAGGAAAAAAACAATAAACTCTATGTGGAGTATTTCTCTTTCTTCGCTAAGAAAGTGGCGTTCTGCAAGGAGGAAGGAGCCGCGCTCATTCTCGACGCGGGCTCGAGACAGTACGGCACCAACATCGCCTGGGGAAATATTGCAGCCGTTCTCCCGAACGACATTTTCCAGTTCCTTATTGATTACGCAGGCGACCCCTCAATTCCGGAATCCGTTCCGCAGATGGTCGTTTCCGTCGAGCAGTACAACACTATTATCGATCTGCTTGAAAAGAACAAGCAGGTTGTAATCGAAGCGAATCTCGACGTCGAAAAGAACGGCGTGTCGGACGGGTTCAGCGTTATCGCGGAAATTCCCGGCACTGACCTCAAAGACGAAATCGTGATGCTCGGAGGGCATCTAGATTCCTATACTTCGGCCAACGGAGTCACTGACAACGGTACGGGCGTAGTTGCCTGCATGGAAGCCCTGCGGCATATCAAATCGCTCGGGCTTCAGCCCCGCAGGACAATCCGCATCGCGCTCTGGGGCGCGGAAGAGGAAGGCCTTATCGGCTCAAAGTATCATATCGAAAAACATTTTAAAAGCGGCAATGAAAAACTATGCGCTTACTTTAATATGGATTTCGGTGTCGGAAGATTCAGAGGAATCTATGCTGAGGAAAATACAGGCGCCGCTTCAGTCTTCAAAGACTGGATGGCCGCGCTTAACGACCCGAAGTTTAAAACAGTCTGCTTAAGCAGCGTGAAGAACTCCGACCATCAGGCGTTTCATGACGCCGGTCTGCCTGGATTCGCGTTCATACAGGACCCGCTCGACTATTTCAGGATTTATCACACCAACATGGATTATATCGACCGCGTGCCCGCGGACGACCTGAACCAGAATATTTACATAATGTCCGCTTTCGCCTGGCTTGCCGCCAATATGAAAGACGGCTTTCCGTTAAATTAAAATTGTTGAAATGGACAGTACAAAAAAATCTTTTAACAAACGCGCTTTTGTTTCCACGGCGATGACCGCGTCGCTGTTGATGCTTCCGTTATCGGGATACATGAACCACTATTATCAGTTCGACCCGCTGTCGACCGCGCGGCATTTCT
>CAIKZJ010000092.1 GCA_903831845.1 uncultured Ignavibacteriota bacterium | reverse complement strand
GTAGTTTACACCCTTGCCGCGCTGCTTGTAAACGCGGTAAAGCAGAAAGAAATCGAGTTTCTGGAAGACAGGTTCATTATAAAGAACAGGTTCGGAATGAGGGATATACTTTATTCCGACATAATATCGATAAAGTTTTCAAGAGAGCGTAAGAGAAAGAGCGAGGGAAAGAGTCCGATAAGAAAGGCCAGAATAAAATTAAAAGACAGGAAGACATTATTAAGGATAAGGATAAGCGAATTCTACGATGGAAAAAGATTAATTAACGAATTCAAGGGAATCAACAAGACGGCTCATTAATAATGAAGGGCAGCATTAAAAATATTATACCGGATAAGAAGAAAACGGTGCATTTCATCGGCATCGGCGGCATAGGAATGTGCGGTCTTGCGGAATACCTGCTTGTAAAGGGTTACAGGGTATCCGGGAGCGACATTACGAGAACGGCGATAACCGACAGGCTTGTAAAGAAGGGCGCGAGGATAAAATTCGGGCACAGTGCTTCCAACGTCGGCAGGAATACAGGTTTCGTTGTGTACACATCGGCTGTAAAGCAGGATAACCCCGAACTTAAAACAGCTGTAGAAAGAAACATAAAGACAGTTAAAAGGGCTGCGCTTCTCGGAGAGCTCGTGAACGGCAAGATACTTATAGCAGTTTCAGGAACTCACGGCAAGACATCGACTACATCGATGATAGCGAAGATATTGATCGACGCGAAACTCGACCCGACTGTATTCGTGGGCGGCAACCTTGATTTTCTCGGCGGCGCGGCATACAGAATAGGGAAGAGCAAATACGCGGTTGTCGAAGCGGACGAATACGACAGGAGTTTTCTTACGCTGAAGCCGAAGGTCGCGGTAATAAACAACATCGAACTTGATCATACGGACATTTACAGGGACGAAGAAGATATAATTGAAGCATTCAGAAAGTTCGCGGACAACACCGGTGAAGGATATTTTGTGGTTAACTGGAGCGACAGGAATATAAGAAAAGTGATGAAGGGAAGAATCTGCCGCAGAGCTGATTTCGGAAGGGGTTCGCTGAACAGGATTACTGGAATAAGGACAAAGCCAGACGGCATTTCGTTCAGACTGAATGACATTCACATAAAACTCGGTGTGATCGGCGGGCACAACATTTACAATGCAACGGCGGCGTTCATAGCGGGAAGCATAATAGGAATAAAAGCTTCGAGTATACTAAAGAGCCTGGAAAGTTATCCCGGCGTAAAGAGACGTCTGGAACTGAAGCACAGAGGGGATTTCAGCGTATACGACGATTACGCGCATCATCCGACGGAAGTAGCGTCTTCGCTCGGTTCTTTCGGAAGAATTAATAAGGGAAGGCTTATAGTTGTTTACCAGCCGCACACGTTCACGAGGACGAAGGAATTTTACCGCGAATTCGCGAAGTCGCTCGAGACCGCGGACATAGTTTATCTGATGCCCGTGTATCCGGCGAGAGAGATTCCGATAAAGGGAGTTACATCAAAACTGATTTATGACAGGATAAGAAAATCGAAAGCTGAAGCTGTACTTCTTAAAAAGCCCGAAGATATAACAGATCTTTTAAAGAAGCAGGTGAAGAAAGGCGATACAGTAGTATTTCAGGGCGCGGGAGACGTAACGAATTACTGCGCGAAATTCGTGAAGGAGGCCGGAAAATAATGTCAGTTCGAAAAGTCATATTGTTATCTGCAGTAATCGTTGCTGTTGTAGTAATTCTGATAATAATTGCGAACAACTGGAGAAACAAGACGTTCGTTAACAAGATAACGGTTAAAGGCAACCTGACATTAACGGAGAGCGAAATATACGCTGCGGCAGGCCTGAAAGCCGACTCCCTGATAAATCTGGACGAACTGAATCTCGCTTTCATACGCGACAGGATAGCGAAGCATCCGGAAATAAAGAGAGTAGTAGTCAGCAAGGAGCCGCCTTCGGAACTTGTAATAGAGATTATAGAGAAAAAACCGATAGCTGTTCTTGTAAAGCACGCTGAACTCAATCTGATAGACGAAGACAGGGAAGTTTTTTCGATAATGAATTTTGAAAAGGTCTTTGACCTTCCGGTAATAAACGGGCTGGACGAGAACAGTCCGGGTTACAAAGCCGATCTGGAAATAGCGGTGAATTTTATAAAGTCGGCATACGCGAAGGGAAAGTACATACAGAACCAGATATCGGAGATAAACATGAGCGATTCGACGAGAGTGACAGTATTTTCGAACGACAGGCCGACGGTGTTTTATTTTCCCAAAGTAAAGAAGGAAAGTGAAGCGAACGAAGTATACAGGGCGAAGCTCGGCATATTCAAGAAATTCATAGACGACGAGATTATAAGGAACAACCTCAGATGCGAGTATGTCGATTTAAGATTTTCAAACCAGATAATCGCAAAATTAAATCAATAAACATGAAAAGCAAAAAGTACAAAGACACGGAAGATGACATAATAGTGGGACTCGACGTAGGCACGACGAAGATTTGCGCAATCGTTGCCCAGAGAAAAGACAACAACAGCATAAACATAATAGGCATCGGCAAGGCGCCGTCGAAGGGCCTTCACAGGGGTATAGTAGTCAATCCGCAGAAGACGATTGATTCGATAAAGGAAGCGCTATCGGAGGCGGAACTGAATTCGGGAGTTCAGATAAAATCTGTTTCTGTAGGCATAGCCGGGCACCACATAAGATGCATACAATCATCAAGCACAATCGGCATCAACAATCCCGACAGGGTCATACAGGAGGAAGACATCAAGAGGCTGATGGAGCAGGCAAGCCTGATAAGGATTCCGAGCGACACGCAGATAATCGCGGTGATTCCGCAGGAATACAATATAGACGGCAAGGACGGGATTTACGAATCGCCGGTAGGGATGTTCGGCGTAAGGCTTGAGGCGAAAGTAAACATAATAACCTGCCTGGTTTCATCGATAGACGATCTTTCGAAGTGTGTGAGAAGCTGCGACGTCGACATTGACGACATAGTTCTGGAGCCGATAGCATCTGCTCATTCGGTTCTCGACGATACTGAAAAGAAAGTCGGCGTGGCGATGATAGACATCGGCGGCGGCACGACAGACCTCGCGGTTTTCAAGAAAGGTGTCCTTAAATACACTGCAGGCATAGGTATTGCGGGAAGTCTGGTGACGAGCGACATCGTGGAAGCGCTTGGAATTTCGGAGGACGAAGCCGAGAGGATAAAGAGGGAATACGGATACGCGCTTCTTTCGGAGATTCTGAACGACGACGAGATAAGCGTTGATTCGATAAACAGGAAGGCGCCTAAGAAGACGAGGAAGAGCATACTTGCGAGAATAATACAGGCCAGGATGCAGGACATATTCGAATTAGCGGCGATAGAAATAAGGAATTCGCAGATACAGAACGAACTACACGCGGGTGTTGTGATAACCGGCGGCGGTTCGCTGATAAAGGGAACGAAAGAGCTCGCGGAGGAAATACTAGGAATGGAAGTTAATCTCGGTATCCCGACGGGACTGACGGGCGGATTGATAAAGGAAGTGGAAAGCCCGATATACGCGACGGGAGTGGGATTAATCCTTCACAGGATAAAGAGCATGAACGCCGGAGTCGAGACTTTCGAAAAATCGTCGGGAAGTTCCAAGAAGAGGAGTCATCTGACTGCAAAGGGATTGTTCTCAAAAATCAAAACATGGTTTGACGAACTTTAAAATGAGTTTAAAATTTAAAAAATATTACAAAACTAACCGGAAAGGGTAAAGAAATGCCAATTCAATTATTGCCAAACGAAACAAACGGAGCCAAGATCAAGGTCGTCGGCGTAGGCGGAGGCGGCGGAAACATCATCAATTCGATGGTGGACAAAGGAATTGAAGGCGTCGAATTCATCGCGATAAACACGGACCTTCAGGCGCTTGAAATCAGCAAGGCTGACATCAAGATACAGATAGGCAAGGGCGTGACAAAAGGCCTCGGAACAGGAATGAACAACGATGTCGGAGAAAAATCGGCGGAAGAGAGCCGCGAGGAGCTTGCCCGCGCGCTTGCAGGAAGCGACATGGTTTTCATAACGGCCGGTATGGGCGGCGGAACGGGAACTGGAGCGTCGCCGGTGGTAGCTCACGTAGCAAAGAGCATAGACGCGCTTGTAGTAGCGATAGTGACCAAGCCTTTCCATTTCGAAGCCAGGCCGAGGATGATACTTGCCGAGCACGGAATTGATAAATTAAAGCGCGAGGTCGACAGTCTTATCGTGATCCCGAACCAGAGGATAGTTGAGCTGATGCCGCGCGACTGTTCGAAGAATCAGGCATTCGCAATGGCGAACAAAGTGCTTTACAACGCGACGAAGGGAATCTCGCAGATAATCACCAAGACAGGCGAGATAAACGTGGACTTCGCAGACGTAAGGACGACGATGAGAGCGACAGGAGACGCGATGATAGGAACCGGCATAGCAACAGGCGAAGACAGGGCCGCCAGAGCCGTTACAGACGCGCTTTCCAACCCGATTCTGGAAGATATAAACATCACGGGAGCGAAGAACGTGCTCGTTAACATAGCTTCGAACGGCAACATAATGTTCGATGAAATAAACAAGATAAACGATATAGTATACGATTCGGTAGGCGAAAAAGCCAATTACATATTCGGCATAGTCGACGACAAGGAAATGGACGATCAGGTAATGGTAACAGTTATAGCGACGGGATTCAGGAAAGAAGAAGCGGCAGGAATCGAAGAAACTGACGAGCGCGCCGCAGCTGCTAACTCCGACCTTTTGGAGTCGACAGGAAAAATAACATCGCTTCCAACGACGACGGAAAAGCTGAAAGAGCTGGACACGCCGTCAATATTCAGACGTTATCCGAAATCGCTTGTGAATGAAGATTTAAGCGACAAGCAGATAACGAAGAAGGAAAACAAGCTTGACAAATACGGACTTGATTCGTTCAATCTGGACGAGGCGAATCCTCCGGCGTTTTTAAGAAGGTCGCTCGATTAAGTTTATAGTATATTTGCATGTATCATGAGGTCTCTATCTGCCGATGAGACCTCGCAGGGAGCGGAGACGAAGTCTCCGCTCTTTTTATTAGCAGAATTTGTTTTCTGAATTAATATATTCTTGTGGAAATAACATTATATAAGTCTGGTTCCCAAACTCCTGTTTGAGAACCACGAATTTATTAATGTCGCATTCCCAAAGAGGACTTTTAAGAGCGAACCTTCGGTTTGGGAACGAGTTGAAAGGAATTGTAAATGCATGAAAAACGAAATAAAAATACGTAAATAGCCCAACAAAAAAGAATAAAACGCGTATATTTTTATATGTTGAAATAGTATATAAATATAGCAATCTTTCATATTATTCGACAAAATTCAAAAATATTTTTCAATAATATCAACTTTATGAACAGTCTCAAAAAACTAATTTTACTGCTTTTCGTCGTATTGACGCCCGTATTTGTATATTCGCAGGCGAACGTCAATTTAGACACTGTAAAAGCTCACAAGTTTGACAACGGCAAGATGTGGACGTTCGATTTTCCGCCGCTCGATTATTTCGCGTCTGAATACGGTTTCAGGCCTACACAGGAGTGGATGGACAAGGTCAGGATGTCGGCTTTAAGGTTTGCGGATTACTGCTCGGCTTCATTTGTTTCGGAGGACGGGCTTGTGATGACGAATCATCACTGCGGGCGCGAATCGGTTTCACAGGTACAGAAGGAAGGCGAAGATCTTCACCAGGACGGATTTATCGCAGCTAAACTCGAGGATGAAAGAAAAGTCCCGGGTCTTTTTGTGGACCAGCTTGTCAAGATTATCGATGTGACGAAAGAAGTCCAGTCGGCGATTGACAAAGGCAAAGACGCCGAGGAAAAGGATGATTTTAAATTCCAGACGGTTTCTGCCATAGAGAAGAAATATTCTGAAGGAAAGACGGTAGTCTGCCAGGTCGTCACTCTTTACAACGGCGGCGTTTATTCCGCTTACGTATACAAGAGATACAACGACGTCAGGCTAGTATTTGCTCCTGAAGACCAGGCAGGTTTCTTCGGCGGCGATCCTGACAACTTCACATATCCGAGGTATAATCTGGACTGCACGTTTTTCAGAGTGTATGACGAGAACGGAAAGCCTTTGAAGGTGGATAATTTCTTCAGGTGGAGCAGCGACGGCGCCGGTCCGGGAGAACCAATTTTCGTGGTCGGAAATCCGGGATCCACATCGAGACTGCTCACTATGTCGCAGCTTGAATACAACAGGGATGTTTACTATCCGCTTATTCTCAACTATGTCAACAACTTCGTTGACAGTCTGAAAAGAGAGATAGCGAAGAACCCTGAAAAAGAAAAAGAACTCAACAATACTTTGTTCGAATACACGAACAGCCAGAAAGTATTCAAAGGAACAGTCAAGGGCCTTAACGATCTCGTGCTGATGCAGAGAAAAAGAGACTTTGAAAAGAATTTCAAGGCGGCTGTCAACGCAAATCCGAAACTCAAGGAAAAATACGGAAAAGTATGGGATAACATCGCGGCTATAGTTAAGGAAAAGAGGGAAGCATACGACAAGATGAAGGGCGGAAGTTTCAGGGCTATGTATTCAAAACTGAACGAAATCGGCAAGAAGGAAGGTTTCTACAATGAAATACTCGGCAGGGCGATATTCGACGTATACGGAACATCGATACCTCCCGACGCGACATTCACGCTTAGAATTTCTGACGGCGTGATAAAGCAGTACGATTACAACGGCACTACGGCACCCGCGAAGACCACATTTTACGGGCTTCTCGACAGGTATTTCTCTTTCGACAAGCAGTATCCGTGGTCGCTTAACAGCCGCTGGCTGAACGCTCCGAAGGAATTCGATTTCGGAACTCCTTTCAATTTCATTTCGACGAACGACATCATCGGCGGAAATTCAGGAAGCCCGATGATTAACAAGAACGCCGAAATAGTAGGTCTTGTGTTCGACGGCAACATCGAAAGCATGCCCGGTGAATTCATTTACACCGATGAGGTACCGACGACGGTATCAGTCGATTCGAGAGGACTGCTCGAATGCATCAACGACCTTTATCTTTTAAAGAGGCTCGGAAACGAATTACAGAACGGAAAAATAACAGAATAATTTTTAAAAAATAACTTAACAATTTTATGTTCAGGAAATATTTTTATACGTTAATACTCGTAGCCGTAGTTGCGGTGAACTTCGCTTTCCCGCAGTCGTACGGTGTTAATCTTGATACCGTTAAATCGTCAAAGTACGACATGGGCAAGATGTGGACGTTCGATTACCCGCCTGTGGATTACCTTAACGAAGCATACGGTTTCAAACCGTCGCAGGAATGGCTTGACCACGTAAGAATGTCGGCGATAAGGTTCGCGACATACTGCTCGTCTTCATTCGTATCGGGCGACGGTCTTGTAATGACGAACCATCACTGCGGGCGCGAGTCGGTATCGCAGGTTGAAAAGGACGGCGAGGACCTTCACAGGGACGGATTTCTCGCGATGAAACTTGAAGACGAGAGAAAAGTCCCGAATCTTTTCGTTGACCAGCTCGTGCAGATAAAGGACGTTACGAAAGAAGTCCACGACGCCATGGAAACAGGAAAGACAAACGACGAGAAGGTAGCGAACAAGACAGCAAAGATTCAGGAAATCGAAAAGAGAGTAGCGGCTGAAACAGGCAACAGATGCCAGGTCGTGACATTGTACAACGGCGCGCTTTATTCAGCGTACGTTTACAAGAGATACACGGACGTCCGTCTCGTTTTTGCTCCTGAAGACCAGGCAGGATTCTTCGGCGGCGACCCTGACAATTTCACGTATCCGAGATACAACCTCGATATGACTTTCTTCAGAGTCTACGACGACAGCGGAAATCCTCTTAAGACCGAACATTACTATAAATGGAGTCCGGGCGGCGCAAAGCCGGGTGAACCGATTTTCGTAGTAGGAAATCCGGGAAGAACCGAAAGGCTCAACACATATGCGCAGCTTGAATACAGAAGAGATTACGCGTATCCCGACGTGAAGAGCATGCTCGATCTGCTTGTTAACACATTCACCGATATTATCGCAAAGAATCCCGAAAAAGGAAAAGAACTGAACAACACGTTATTCTCTATGGCGAACTCGCAGAAAGTTTACATGGGAATGGTGAAGGGACTGAACGACCCGGTACTCATGGCGAAGAAGAAACATTTTGAAAAAACCCTGAGAGCGGCGGTGGACGCCAATCCGACGCTCAAGGCGAAATACGGAAAGGCGTGGGACGAAGTAGCGGCGGCTAACGTTGAGCTTGCGAAGATATATCCCGAGTTATACTCGTTTTCGATCAACCCCAGAACCGCTTCGGTAGAATTCAACGCGGCGGATAAACTGGTGTCATCAGCGCTGAAGAAAGAAACTCTCGACCCGTCAAAGGTAAAGGCTTTCTACAAGAACTACGAACCGGAACTGAACAAGGCGTTACTGAAATTCAGGCTTGATCAGATAACGAAGAAGCTCGGCAAGGATAACCAGTACGTAAAGATATTCGCTAACAGCACACCCGAATCGCTAATGAGCTCGTCAGTTCTGGCGACGGAAGAGGGCGCTCTGAACCTGCTTTCACAGGGACCCGACGCGATACTGAAATCGAACGATCCGTTCATAAAGTTCGCGGTTGCCACGAATCCCAGGTACGAAGAGGTAAAGAAGAAAGCTGAATCATTAAGAAACATTGAAACTGTAAACAAAGAATTAATCGGAAGAGCCTGTTTCGAAGTTTACGGAACATCGATTCCGCCCGACGCGACGTTCACGCTCAGAATTTCCGACGGCGTAATAAAGAGTTACGAATACAACGGAACCATTGCTCCTCCGAAAACAACGTTCTACGGATATTATGACAGATACTATTCGTTCGACAAGCAGTATCCGTGGAATCTGCCGGACAGATGGATTAACGCGCCGGCGGAATTCGACAAGAGCACCGCGTTCAATTTTATTTCGACGAACGACATCATAGGCGGTAATTCAGGAAGTCCTGTTATCAACAAGGACGCCGAGATAGTAGGTCTTGCTTTTGACGGAAACATTGAAAGTCTTGTAGACAACTTTATTTACAACACAGATGTTCCACATACAGTATCGCTTGATTCGGAAGGCATTGTACAGGCTTTAAAGAACATGTACAAGCTGAAAAGGATAGCGGACGAATTACGCGCAGGCAAGATAGTTAACTAATAATTTCAGATGAAGAATTTCTTAGAGCAAATACGGGAAAAGGTAATGGTGTTCGACGGAGCCACGGGTTCCACGCTGCAGACGTACGGGCTTACGCCCGACGATTTCGGCGGGAAAGAACTCGAAGGCTGCAACGAGCATCTGTGCATATCGAATCCCGGAGTTGTTTCTAAGCTTCACACATATTTTCTTGAAGCAGGGGCGGATGTAATCGAAACGAATTCATTCGGCTCTGCTTCAATTGTTTTAAACGAGTACAACATCGCTCATCTCGATTACGAACTTTCGAAGAAAGCCGCGGAAATCGCGAAGGCTACGGCGAGACAGTTCTCCACTGCCGCTAAACCCAGGTTTGTAGCGGGTTCCATAGGACCGACTACAAAGCTACCTTCTCTCGGACACATATCGTTCGATGATATGGAAACGTCGTTTTACAGGCAGATGTCGGGACTGTACGACGGAGGCGCGGATATTTTCTGCATAGAAACATGTCAGGATTTACTTCAGATAAAATGCGCGTTATCCGCTGCAAGAAAACTTTTCGCTGAAAAGAGAAACAAACTTCCCGTGATAGTTTCTGTAACTGTAGAGACAATGGGAACGATGCTTATGGGAAGCGAGATATCGGCGGCATTGACTACGCTTGAGCCGTACGATATAGTCGATATAGTCGGTATGAACTGCGCAACGGGTCCGAAGGAGATGGAAGAGAACATCAGGTATCTATGCAATAATTCTCCGAAGCCTGTTTTCTGCATGCCGAACGCCGGTATACCCGAGAACATAAGCGGCAAGGCGCATTACCATCTGACTCCCGACAACATGGAAAGGTGGATGAAGCAGTTCGTGAAGGAATTCGGCGTGAACGTCGTCGGAGGATGCTGCGGCACGAATGCGGACCATATAAAGAGACTGAGCGATATATCCGAAACCATTACGCCAAGAGAAAGAAACTGGTCTTACACTAATTCGGTCTCATCGCTTTACGGAATTTCATCGATGACGATAGACCCTCCGCCGGTTCTCATAGGCGAGAGGTGCAACGCGAACGGCTCGAAGCAGTTCAGGCAACTGCTCGAGAAGAACGATTACGACTCGATGGTGAACATGGCGAAGGAACAGGTGAAAGAAGGCGCTCACGTGCTCGACGTGTGCGTGGCTTTTGTCGGACGCGATGAAGAGAAGGACATGGTTGAAGTCGTGAAGCGGTTTAACACGGCCGTATCATTGCCTCTGATGTTTGACTCAACCGAAGTGAACGTGCTTGAAGCGGCCTTGAAGAATTACGCCGGACGCGCGATAATAAACTCGATAAACTTCGAGGAAGGCACAAAGAAAGCCGACAGGATACTTGAACTCGCGAAGAGATTCGGCGCGGCTGTAGTAGCTTTGTCGATTGACGAAGAGGGCCAGGCGTACTCGCTCGAAAAGAAAGTATCGATAGCTAAAAGAATCCGCGACCATGCCGTTAAGGTTCACAATTTCAGGGAAGAAGACCTGATATTTGACGCGCTCACATTCCCGCTGGGCTCCGGTCAGGAAGACCTGAGAAAAAGCGGGTTAAATACGATTAACGCAATAAAAGAAATCAAAAAAATAATGCCGAAGTGCAAGACGATACTCGGTCTTAGCAACTGCTCATTCGGACTAAGTCCTCACATACGCCACGTACTGAATTCGGTATTCCTCCACTACGCAATAGAGGCAGGCCTCGACATGGTGATAGTCCACGCGGGCAAGATAATGCCTCTCTACAAGATAGACGAAAAGGGCAGGGAACTCTGCCGCAAACTCATATTCGACGAGCGCGAGTTCGAAGAAGTGAAGTAAAATATTTTTGTGTATCTGTTTTTATAAATAAATATTAAGACACCGTTATACCTATAAATTTCTTCCAAAAATCAGGTATTTTTAAACTATAATCGAATAAATCTGAATCCTCAGTATTACGAAATTTTTTCTCGAATTCAACAAGATAATATTCTATTTCGTCCATTAATTGTATAGCTTTTTTATTTCTTCTATTATTCATGTTTAAGGTAAAAAATGCACTATCATGTTCATTTATAACTAATAATGATTCTCTACATTAATCAAACGTATACCCATTAAAAGCATTACACTCCAACTTTTCATCGATAATGTATAAAAAAAGAAATCGAGCATAATCATATATAGGTACGTTACTATCATTTATTAATTTTTTAAGTTCTGATATTTTTGTGCTAATATTTTGCCAGTATGTTTCTTTTTCTATGCTTAAACTGGCTTTTGTTATGATTAAAGACTCATCCACATTTCTTCCTAAATCTTCTATCTGTTTGATTAATGTACTATTAATAGAAATTGCATCATTATAATTAATGGTTATATTTTCTAATTCTTTTTTTAATAACTCAGTATTTTCAATATTTTTGAT
>CAIKZJ010000091.1 GCA_903831845.1 uncultured Ignavibacteriota bacterium | reverse complement strand
ATTTATAATTTAAATTTATTTATAAATGAGTATTTCAGACAAAATAAAGCAGAAACCGTGGCTCGGCTGGGTTTTATACGGGTCTACGGTTGTTGTAGTTTTCATCATCGGGCTTTTCGGAAGTTCGATTATCGAAAGAAGAAGCGAATCAAATCTCATAATCCAGAACGTCAAGCCGATTTCCGACTGGGAACCTCGCAATGAAGTCTGGGGTGAGAATTATCCGCGCGAATACCAGACATACCTGCAGACGAAGGATACATCTTTTGCGAGCAAGCACGGCGGTTCGGCTACCATCGACATGCTCGACAGGTATCCAGACCTGGTCGTCCTCTGGGCAGGATACGCTTTCTCGAGGGATTATTCGCAGAGCCGCGGACATTACTGGGCGATAAAAGATATAAGAAGGACTTTAAGGACTGACGTTCCGCAGCCGGCTACATGCTGGACCTGTAAAAGTCCTGACGTTCCCAGATTAATGAACACGTACGGCATATCCGAGTTTTACAAGAAACAGTGGAAAGAACTCGGAGCCGAAGTCGTAAATCCGATAGGCTGTCAGGACTGCCACGACAACAAGACTATGAATCTTAGAATTTCACGCCCGGCACTCATAGAAGCGTTTCAGAGACAGGGCAAAGATATAAAGAAAGCGACTCACAATGAAATGAGAAATCTTGTATGCGCGCAGTGCCACGTTGAATATTACTTCAAGGGCAAGGAAGAAAAGTACCTCACATTCCCGTGGGACAAGGGATTCAATGTCGAAGACATCGAGAAATACTATGATGAATACGAATTCACAGACTGGACGCATAAATTAAGCAAAGCGCCGATGCTAAAAGCCCAGCATCCGGACTTTGAACTGTTCCAGATGGGTATTCACGGACAGCGCGGCGTAACTTGTTCCGACTGCCACATGCCTTACAGGAGCGAAGGCGGCATCAAGTTCACGGACCACCACGTTCAGAGCCCTCTTAACAACATCGCAAACTCCTGCCAGGTCTGCCACAGGGAAAGCGAAAACACACTGGCTAACAATGTCTATGACAGGCAGGACAAGGTTTTTGAACTAAACAAGATTGCCGCAAGCACGCTGGCTAAAGCCCATATCACCGCAAAAATTGCATGGGATAACGGTGCGACCGAAGAAATGATGAAGCCGGTTCTTACTCTTTTAAGACATGCGCAATGGAGATGGGATTTCGTCGCGGCTTCGCACGGAGGCTCATTCCACGCTCCACTCGAATGCGCGAGGATACTCGGTACATCGATTCAGAAAAGCCAGGAGGCTCTGAACCTGCTTACTGAAATTCTTATGAAGCTGAACGTCAAACTGCCCGTTCAGATGCCGGATATTTCTACAAAACTCAAAGCCCAGCAGTTTATAGGGCTTAACATGGACAGCCTTTACAAGGCAAAATCAGTATTTATAAATGAAGTAATACCGCAGTGGAACAAAGCGGCAAGCGATAAAGGTATCATAATTAAAGATTATTAATAAATTATCAGGAGATCATTAATGAAGAAATTTCTATTAGCAATTCTGTGCTTAATTTCAGTATCGATCGTAACGGCGCAGGAGAAACCGAAAGACAAGTTTAACGGAATTTTGTTCGGAGATTATTTTTACAAGATAAGCGGCGATTCATCGGGGAGTTCAGGCCAGTATTCTCCCTACAACAAAGATGTTCAGGGATTCATGATAAGAAGAACGCGCTTTCATTATGAGCATATATTCAACGACGATTTTTCCGGTAACATAGGATTCGAATCCAACGATATCACAAAACTCGACAATAAAGTCAGTTTCATAATGTACGACGCCAACCTCGAATGGAAGAATGTTGTCCCCTATTCGAGTTTCCTTTTCGGACTGATGCCTACTCCGGCTTACGTCTGGGGCCAGGCTGAAAAGATGTACGGATACAGGCCTGTCGAGAAAACAATAGCCGACAAAAACGGCCTTGAGGCGGCTGTGGATATCGGCGTGATGATGAAAGGCAATTTCGACAAGGAAAGCAAATACGGTTATCTCGTTATGATAGGCAACGGCAAAGGACTAAGTCCGGCTGTATCAAGGTACCTTAAATATTACGGCTCGCTGTATGCCAAAATATACGGCGACTTTCTTGTAGAAGGATTCTTCGATTATCAGGCGGGAGCAAACGATATGTACAGATACACTGTCAAAGGTCTTGCCGGATACAAGAACAAGCATAATGAGTTCACGATTGAGCCTGTCCTGCAGTACAGGAACAACGCGGATAACGGCGTTGCGCCGGTAAATCCGTTCGGCGTTTCAGTACATGCTAAATACAATCTGTCGAGAAAAACCGACAAGGACGAGTCTGAAGTAGTGAACGCATTCGCCCGTTACGATTATTTCGACCCGAACAGCAACAACGGCAGCGTGGGATTCAGGGAAAATTTCATTAACGTAGGTATTGATATTATTCCCATAAAAAATTTCCATATTATCCCGAATCTGTGGATGACGTCGTATAAGGATAAAAGTCCGGCAAATATCGAAAGAAAATCGGACGTAGTCGGAAGAATTACATTCTGGTTCGCTTATTAGGAATACATACATATCCGAATTTGAGCTTCCCGGGCATTAGTCAGGGAAGCTTTTTTATTAAGCACAAATCCCTGAATTTATTTCAATATTCATAAACCGTATATTTGTCAAATTCATAAAACGCATGATTGTAATAGGCAAAAACCCGATACTTGAGACGCTTAAGAAGTCCCCGAAGGATTTCAACAAGCTTATATTCCTGAAAACCGTGAAGCCAGAGCCAAGGTTGAAAGAAATTGTAAACCTTGCCGAGGAACATGGCATAAAAAAGCTTTTTCTAAATAAATTTGATTTTGAGAAATACTTTCACAGCAAAAACAAGAAAGAAGGCATAGCGCAGGGCGTGATTGGTTTTATAAAGGATTTCGAGTACACGCCTATAAAAGAATTGCTCGAGAAACTTGAAAAAATACAGCTTCCGCTGCTGATTATTCTCGATGAAATCACCGATCCGCACAATTTCGGAGCGATAATACGCTCGGCAGTCTGTCTTGGCGCCGACGGGATAATTATCCCGCGTCATAATTCGGTTGAAGTCAATCATACCGTTATAAAAACATCTTCAGGTGCAGTTAATTACATTCCGATTGCTATGGAGACAAACCTGAACAACATAATCAAAATGGTCAAACAAAACGCATTTACGGTAATGGGAGCCGATATACTGGCCACCAGGACTACTTTTGAAACAGATTTCAGGAAACCTGTCTGTCTGATAATCGGCAGCGAAGGTAAGGGAATACGTAAATCGCTGAGAGATAACTGTGATGAACTGGTCAGAATTCCTATGTCCGGAGGGTTTAATTCGCTCAATGCTTCCGTTTCTTCCGCTGTAATTATGTATGAGATTTTCAGGCAGAAGAATCAGGCTTAAAACACAAACTATAACCTCTAATTTTATATAATAGTTATATAGGTTTACCTTAAATCTTTTCTTCAGATTTGTTTTCCAGTTTTTCAGCAGGTTTTTCAACAAATTTTTTGTGCAAAACCGTGACCGAAGTTATAAAAGTGATAATCACGATTACAACCGTAGCCGCTATCACAAGGAACCAGATTCCGCTTTCGTCCATATTATAATGTCTTTCCGAACCAGTTTAAAATTAATGAATATATTTCTGGGTGCTGCTGTATAAGCTCCTTACCGTGCCTGTCCGAGTCGAAAAACCTTGTTTCCTTCGGATCGTCCAGGAAATTATCGTAAATTGCCTTATTCTCCATTGCATGGCTTCCGTCCTTGTCCCCTGCAATAAGTAAAACACTTCTAACTTTAAGCAAAGGTCTCGACATCGACATTTTTCTTTCATCGTACCCGGTAAGAGGAGCAAAAGTAAGATTTCCTGTTGAGACCATGACAACCGACTTACCTCCTTTTACCTTTCCGTAAAAACCAAGAGCACCGCCTATCGAAGTCCCGGCAAAGCCGATTTTATTCGTATCAATCCCCTCGTTATTATGAGCCCATTTCAGGAGCGCGTCCACGTCTTTCGGCGCCTGTTCAGGGTCGGTCAGAAGATCCTCGAGTTTTACTTTCGCCTTATCCGATTCCCCATGGCTTCTTATGTCGTATGCGATTACTTTATAATTTTTAACGACAAGACTATCCGTGAAATCTTTCGGCCACTGTTCCTTATTTGAACGGAACTGATGAATCAGCACTATCAACGGCTGTCCGGTTTTTTCCGTTCCCGCTGCATAATAAAAATTTCCTGCAATCCTAATATTATCGGAAGTCGTAAATTCAATTTTATCTTTGACGACATTAACCGCCGAAGTTTTGTTTGAATCCTTAATGTCGGTTTTTACTTCCTTCCTGCATCCGGCGAAAGAAACCGACAGGACAATAAAAGCTATTATTAGAGTTTTCATGGCTTTATAAATTAAAAAACCCGCGCTTTCGCACGGGTTAAGATAATCATATAAAATTATTACTTCTATTTAAAAAGTAACGTGAATGTTCCAGTTGTGCTTGTCCTCTATTTCGCCGTACTGAATTCCGGTAATTGTATCATAGAATTTCTGCGAAACAGGTCCGATCTTCATGTCGTTGATAATCATGTCGGTGCCTTTATAGGTGAGCTGGCCTACCGGCGAAATCACTGCAGCTGTGCCTGTTCCGAACGCTTCCTGAAGCTTTCCGGCCTTGTACGCGTCCATCACTTCGTCAATAGATATATTTCTTTCCGTTACTTTCATTCCCCATTCTCTGGCAAGCGTTAGTACAGTATCGCGTGTAACGCCCGCAAGCACGGTTCCCTTGTCGAGAGACGGAGTAATCAGTTCGCCGTCGATAAGGAACATTATATTCATCGCGCCGACTTCGTCTATATCCTTTCTGTTGACACCGTCGAGCCACAGCACCTGCGAGAATCCTTTCTTGTGCGCGTCCATTCCTGCATAGAGCGAAGCCGCGTAGTTCGCAGCCGTCTTTGCGGCGCCAAGCCCGCCTTTAACCGCGCGGACGTGGTCGTCGCTTACCATGATTTTGACAGGATTAAGACCCGCCGCATAGTAAGATGCAACCGGCGATGTCATAACTATCAGCATGTATTCCTGCGATGCCGTCACGCCCAGAAAATTTCCGCTTCCGAAAACTACGGGCCGCAGATAAAGCGACTGACCTTTCTGTTTCGGGATGAATTTGTTGTCAAGCTTTACGAGCTCTTTCATTCCGTCAAGAAGAGTCGGAACGTCATATTCCGGTATGCACACGAGTGAAGCCGAACGGTTAAGTCTCTGAGCGTTCTTGTCAGCCCTGAAAAGGTTAGCGCCGTTTCCGTCGACTCTCCTGAAAGCTTTAAGACCCTCAAAAATCGTCTGGCCGTAATGCAGTGTGCAGAGACCCGGTTCCATCGGCATTTCGCCGTATGGTATTATTTCGCCGCCGTCCCATTTGCCGTCTTTGTATTTCGATATAAAGATATGATCGGAGAAATACACTCCGAACCTGAGATTGTTCCAGTCTATGCTTTCGTATCTTGTCTTGTTATTTTTTGTGATTTTAAAACCCATGATAAAATCCTTTCCTATAATAAGTTTTATAGAAATTAACTTGCTTGCCTCATCAGTTCCGCGCCTGCTTCAAGAGCCTGCCTGTTTATCGGAAGAAGATTATGATATCTTTCCGGAAGCACTTTTTTCAGGGCTTCCATGACACCGTCGAGAGAAATTATAGGTTTCTTTTCAAGGAAAGCTCCGAGCAGTATCATATTGGCAACTTTCACGTTATTAAGCTTATTGGCAGCGTCGGCGGCAGGAATAGCATATATGCCTATGTCCTTGCGCTCCGATGCGTGCAGTATATTAGTCGATTCATAAACAATAATTCCGCCGGGTTTAATTCTGCTTTCGAATTTTTCCATCGAAGGCTGATTAAGGAGTATGCCTGTATCGAATCTTGAAACTATCGGCGAACTTATTGTGGAATCCGATACGATCGTTATGCAGTTTGCCGTACCGCCTCTCATTTCGGGACCGTACGAAGGCATCCATGAAACGTTCTTGCCTTCGACCATTGCCGCGTAACCGAGAGTCTGACCCATCGAAAGAACGCCCTGTCCTCCGAATCCGGCTATGATTATTTCTTCGTTCAACATATTATTTTATTCCCCTTTCGGCTTATTTTAATTCTTTTAAATCTTCCTTCGATGGTACCTTTATGTCACCGACAGGATAATACTTCAGCATTTCATTTTCAATGAATTGATTTGACTGAATCGGAGTCATTTTCCAGTTTGACGGACAATTGGAGACTATCTCTATGAAGCTTACTCCTTTTCCGAGTTTCTGGTATTTGAAACCGTTCTCTATCGCTTTTTTTGTTTTCCTTACCGCGTTAGGAGTGTGAACAGTCTGTCTCGTCACGTAAAACGCTCCGGGAAGCGGCGCGATGAGTTCGGATACCTTTATAGGATATCCCATCATGTGAACATCTCTTCCGTACGGTGACGTTGTGGTTTTCATGCCCTCGAGAGAAGTCGGGGCCATCTGGCCGCTTGTCATTCCGTAAACGCCGTTGTTAATGAACAAAATCATTATGTTCTCGCCCCGGTTCACGCAGTGAATAGTTTCACCCGTGCCTATTGCCGCGAGGTCGCCGTCTCCCTGATACGTAAAAACGTATTTATCGGGGAGGCATCTCTTAATACCCGTAGCCACCGCCGTCGCCCTTCCGTGCGCGGCTTCCTGCCAGTCGATGTGAAGGTAATCGTAAGCGAATACCGAACAACCGACGGGAGCGACTCCGATGACGCTGTCCTGTATTCCCATTTCCTGAATCACTTCAGCAAGCACCTGATGAGCCACGCTGTGCCCGCATCCCGGACAGTAATGCAGACGTGTGTCTGTCATTACATGCGATTTCTCGAATACAAGATCGTAAGTTTCGTCGCCTTCTACTATGCATTGAGGAGTTACTAATTCTTTATTATCCATGATCTGAATTTTAATTTTCTTCTTAAAGTGTTTTAATGAATTTCTCGAAGTTTTCTTCCACATCTTCGGGGCTCGGAATTATGCCGCCCATTCTGCCGTAATGTTCAACCTTTACTTTTCCGTTTACAGCAAGCTTCACGTCCTCAATCATCTGCCCTGCGTTCAATTCCACGACAAGCATTCCCTTTACCTTATCGGCAAGTTTGTTCAGCACGCCTGCAGGGAAAGGCCACAATGTTATCGGCCTTAGCAGTCCGACCTTCAGCCCTCTTTCTCTGGCGAGAAGAACAACTTTATGGCTGATACGTGCTGACAAACCGTACGCGACTAACAGATAATCGGCGTCGTCCGTCATGATTTCTTCGTATCTTACCTCGTTCTTTTCTATTTCATCGTATTTTTTCAGAAGTTCGAGATTCACTTTCTCCATCTTTTCGGGTTGAATGAAAAGCGAAGTGATAATGCTTCTTTCCCTGTCGGGAGTTTTGCCCGTAGTAGCCCAGGGTTTAGGTATTTTATTGATTTCTCTCTTATGAAATACAACCTTTTCCATCATCTGTCCGATCGCGCCGTCGGAAAGCATAAGAACAGGGTTTCTGTATTTGTCGGCAAGTTCAAACCCGAGAAATACAAAGTCAGCCATTTCCTGTACGGAATTTGGCGCAAGAACAAGCAGGCGGTAATCGCCGTGGCCTCCGCCCTTTGTCGCCTGGAAATAATCGCCCTGCGAAGGCTGAATAGTTCCGAGTCCGGGACCCCCGCGGTTAACGTTTACAAGCAGGCACGGAAGCTGCGCGGAGGCGATATACGAAACGCCTTCCTGCATAAGCGACCAGCCCGGTGACGACGATGACGTCATGACCCTTGCTCCGGCTCCGGCTGCGCCGTAAACCATATTTATAGAAGCGACTTCACTCTCTGCCTGAAGCGCAAGAAAATTCCTGTTCGGCATTTCTCTTGTAAGATATTCCAGCACTTCCGATTGAGGCGTTATGGGATAACCGAAATACGCGTCCATCCCCGCCTGAATCGCAGCTTCAGCCATAGCTTCATTGCCCTTCATTAATCTTATATCTTCGTTTTGTTCCATAAATTTATTCCTCTTTTATGTGTCTTTTATCAAATCTTTTTTAATTAAAGGTATTCCATACTGGACAGGTCGTCCATCGAAGGGTTGTCAATCTTCACGTTTATTGAGTCCTTGACGTCGGAGATAGAGGCTACAAGTTCTTTCTTCTTTCCTGATGTCCTGTAGACTTTGATAACGCCGTCCGGACAAACGAGAGCGCAATTGGTACAGCCCGTGCAAACGTCGTCTATCACCACCGCGTAACGGTAACCGAGGTTATTTATGTCTTTGGAAAGTCTTATCGCGTCTTCTTTGCAGGCAACCGTACAAAGCTCGCATCCTTTGCATTTTTGTATGTCGATAACTGTTTTGCCTTTTACTTTGCGAGGTTTTGCTGCCGGAGTTTTTGTATTCTCACTCATATAATTCAAATTTTGGATTTAAGGGAAAGATTGTTCCTAATAACCGTATAAGTTATTTAATTTTATAATAATATTAAAGGCAGATTATATTGACCATCCACCAATTTTTACACCTTTTTTAATACGAATGACAGTCAAGGAAGGATGCGGCTTATTCAACGCAAATTGACAATTAGTAATTAATAATTAGTAATTAATAAAATTAGTTGGAAGTCGTTAGTTAGTAGTTAGTAGTTAGAATGAAAAAATAAAAAAATATTTGATTTTTGATATGTATTTTTGATTTTTTAGATATACTTTTTAATTTTGAAATATACTTTTGCACTTTGCATTTTAAATTTTACATTAAAAAAAGAGCCCGGCAAAAATATACCGGGCTTGATAAAATCTTCAGCTTGAAGTGTTATTTCAGTACCATCATCTTCATCGTCTGCGTGTAGTCGTTGCAGACAATCCTGTAGAAATACACACCCGAAGCGAGTTTCGAAGCGTTGAATCCGACAATGTAAGTTCCCGCCTGATACGGATCGCTTACAAGCGTTCCCACTTCCTTCCCGAGTATGTCGTAAAGCTTGATTTCGACATATCCGCTCTTTGGGATAGCGAATTTAATGTTTGTCGTCGGATTGAACGGGTTAGGATAGTTCTGTTCCAACCTGTAGGAGGTAGGAACTTCTGAACCTGTCTGTGAAATGCTTGTTGGAATCGGGCACCACGACAGAGTATCGTATGTAGCCGTACCCTGAAGCACTCCGTTCCAGCCACTGACGGAATCGACAGCCGTGCTGTCCATGTGCCATTTAGCTTTCAGACCGGTTGTGGTGTTTGGTATCCATTTAACGCACATGTTTGAGAGGATTTCGGGACCTGTCCTCGCAACGCTCCAAACGCGTATTTCGTCCAGACCACCCGAACCGGCATCACTGTTTCCCCTGCCGATTCTCATTTCATTCGTTGAACTTCCGAGAACGCACGCTGCGGTAACAGGAGCGCCCGCGACGCCGTTAAGATAGAATGTTACAGTGCTTCCGTTCGAGACGACGGCCAGATGCTGCCATACGTTTGCAGTCACAGCGAAAGGACATGTAGCAATTGTCGAGCCCGCTCTGAAGAAAGGCAGCATTGTAGACAAGCTTATTCCGAGTTGGTAGTCAAAACTTGAAGTTCCCTTGTTCAGTACGGTGGCAGCAGTTGTCGTGCCTCCGGGCTTAACCCAGGCTTCAATCGTGATATTATTTCCGAAACCAACCATGCTTGCTACGAACGGAACCTGCACATAAGTCGTGCTTACGCCCGGTGTTGCAAGTTTAAGGTGACGGTTCGTCACGTTCGTTACCGCCGGCACAACGTCGACGCCGAAATTTACAACACTTGCGTCACCGCCTGCATATGGAACAAACGGGCAACCGCCAACCGACCAGACTCTTCTTATTGCGGTTCCGGTCGAATTGTAAACAGAACCGCCCGCTCCGGTCGCGCCGCACTGTCCGACAAATAGTATCAGACTCTTAGTGGGATCATAAACGAACGGGTGATCAAGTGTTACACTTGTCCAGCTTCCGGCAGTGTGAACCAGCGTTACAGATGCACCGTAAAATACAGTATCGTAAGTTCCGGTGTAGAAATTGCCGGTTGTAAATGTGGATGTGGTGTCCTGTGCCATAAGAATCCGAAGGTCAGTATAAACCCTTGTTCCCGTTCCTGAGTGACGGAAATAAACGGTCGTGATCTTCATGCCTGAAGGCAGAGGAGTAGGCTGACTGAATTCACCGGGCAGTATCAGAGTGTTAACAGCTTTACCGCCCGCAACATTGAATGGGAAAGAATTTCCTGAAGTTCCAGTATTATAATTATAATACTGCGGTGTTTGAGAATAAAGATTCAGATAAGTACCAATCAGTAGTAACAGCAGAAAAAGGTACAGTTTTTTCATAACGTGACCCTTTCATGTTTAAAATTACTGTTATTTGAGGTATTAATATAATTATGGCATAATAGAATATAAAATCAAGTCAATAACAGAATATTATAACAAACATATGTTAAAACAAATAGGATTTAATACATTTTTAAGCGCAGGGTTTGATTGAAATTAAACGCAGTTCTTCTTTAGTCTTAGAATGGATCTGACCGAGCCTGATTCGCTCATGCAACTGATTTCGTAGTTGCTGCCGTACTGAAGTTCAAGAATCCTCTTTAAGCCGGCTGAACTTTCCGGCGGCTTGTACCCGCATGGACACTTGACATTAACCTCCGTATACATTTCCCCTGCTTTTATTTCCACCGTTCCGCCATCGTTATTCTGTCCGCAATTATTCAGAGCGTCTTCAAGAAACGGAAGCAATACAAGCGGCGCGATTTTCACTTTGTCAGTATCGCCTGTTATGCGCAAATTGAAACTGCCCGAAGGACGGTTCAGTTCCTTTAGCTTGAGAAGATGCCTTATGCAATTAATCTCGTCACTTAGATTTACGCATTCCGCTCTCGTTTCGTAAAGCATGTAACTCATTATCTCAGCGAGGTTTTCAATACCGATGATTGCCTTCGCCCTGTCCGCCTTCAGGAGTTCTTCAATTCCGGTCAACGTGCCGAAAAGGAAATCAGGATTTATCTGCGATTTCAGAAGCGCGAGTTCAGTTGCCGCCGCGCGTTTTTCCGACTCTTTGGACTTAATCACATCGGCGTACCATAAAATCGCGGCTTTGAGAATTCCTCCGCCGGCTGCATAAAGGAAATTAAACTGTACGAAACTCAGATAATATATGCCCAGCGCCCGGGAAATTTTTTCAAACTGCCATGCCAGTACATCCGGTCTGAAAAAGATAACATAAAGCACAGATACAGGAATTGTTGCAGCCAGTAATATGGTTAGTCTTACCACGATAACCGGAATAATTGATTTCGTGAGATGCTCCTGCTTTATGGAGAAATAACCGAAATAAAAGAAAAGAACAAATGAGCCGATATAAGATATGAATGTAGAAACGATTACATCAACCGCAGTTTCTCCGAATTCGGGAATAATTTCGAGGCAGATTATAGAAAGCATCACCGTCCAGAACATCAGATGCACCCGCGCTATTTGCTTACGTGTAATCACTTTGCAGCATCGGGAGAAATTATGGAATAAAACGCTTTTTTGTATTTATCCCCTACCGGCAGTTCCTTTCCGCCAATCGAAACGCTCTGCCCCTTCACGCTGCTTATCTTGTCGAGCGCGACCATATATGATTTATGAATCCTTACGAACCTGCCTTTCGGCAGCGACTCCTCTATTTTCGCAAAACTCTGAAGCGTTATTATGTTAGACGTTCTCGTTTTTATTATAATATATTCGCTCAGCCCTTCTATGTAAAAAATTTCGTCGAAATTAACTCTCACCATTTT
>CAIKZJ010000090.1 GCA_903831845.1 uncultured Ignavibacteriota bacterium | reverse complement strand
CTCCCGACTATTGCGTCGACGAGTTTTTCGGCAGCGTCCTTTTCGATATTCGCGGATTTCATATAGAGTTCAACAGCTTCGGCTTTCGAGCCGTTGAGTATGAGTTTTTTCACTTCGGCAATGACCTCGGGCGGAACGTCCATATGCGAAGCGGTATCTTCGCCTGTATCTTCATGCTTCGTGATTCTTATGCTCGAGTGACAGTACTCGCAGAAAGTAAATTCGCTGCCTTTAGCGAGGTTTAGCGGCGCGCCGCAGTTGGGGCAATCGAGGGCTTCTGCTTTGAAATCCATGATGATTTTATTTTGTGTTTGGGAACATGGTATAATTGGAATAATAGAGTATTATTTCAAGTGTATAACCCATTGACTTTCGGGTGCAGGCATAACGGACTTGAATAATTCGTGATTTTACAACTTTTTTGAATGTGAAGGCGCGGCATATCGCGCTTTCGGGGAGGAACAATGGAAAATTTCCTGAACATAACCGGTTTGAGCGTTGAATGGGTTCAGCCGAAAATGTCAAAAGAACATTACGAACTCAAATCAGGCAATCTGATATTCGCAACGCTTGATTACGCAAAGCGCAGAAGTTCGGGCGCGACAGGCGAGACAAGCGGCGGACGATGGAAGTTCGTTAACGAAGGAGTTCTGCATCCTGTAATCAAAATAAGCAAGGACGGAGAAGAACAGGACATCGCCGTTTTCACACCCGCCACATTCAGTTACAAAGGAATACTGAAATTTAAAAACGGCGGCGAATACAACTGGAAGAGCGAAAATCTTTTCGGCACGAAATTCACATTCAGCGGAAAAGACGGACGTGAAATAATGAAGATAAAATGCGGACTGAAGGATTCAAAGCTATCGGATATTTTCAAATTCGGGGCCGTGCCCGAAATTCATCCCGGGTTCGTGAAAAATGAAATCACACCGCTGCTGATAATACTGGCTTGTTACCTGTTGATATACTACGCGGAAATGAGCAGCGCGTCAGGCGCGGTTTAAGAAAGAGGCGGATAATTTATTTCAGCAGATATAAAGTTTATACTTTCCGGCTTTGACATTGCCGCTCTGGATAATATTCCCCCTGAAAGATATCTCGCCTATTCGGGCTTTCTTTATAATGCAAAGCACGACCGTGGCGGATTTGCTGCATCCGCCGAAACTGTTTGAGAAGCTGTTGAAGAGCGAGCCGCCGGAATACCTCGGAACGTCTTTGGGAATCAGATCGCCGAATCCCCTTTTGACGGGCGTATCCGCCTTGCCGGGAAGAATAAGCGCGGCATCAACGGTAACACCGAAGCATTCCTCGTCATTAGAGTTAAGATTATTATCGAAGTCATATTCGACGCTGTACCGGAAGAAAATCCTGTACGTGCGCGACTCGTGAACGAAGAACCTGAAGTCGAAATTGCCGCCGCCTGTGAGTATAATTTCATGAAGTTTCTTTTTCGGCATCGTTCCGGACAAATACAGAACGGCAATAACGGCGCCTGCAGTTAGCAGGAAAGAACCGAGTACGATGAGAGTTTCAGTCATAGAAAATTATTTAAGTTTTCCGCAACGGAAACGGGAGGAAAAACCGGATGCTGAAAAAACCGAATGCACAGATGCTGATTCAAATAAGCGAAATCATTCGGAAAATTCAATGCTGAATTGGTTGAAAATTTAAAGTTGAAAATGTCTGCCGCGGAGGATAACAATTAAAACCGGAAATGAGAGTATGATTTCCCATGGTTACTACGCTCCGGCGTAGTAACCACGCATTAACATAAATCTAGTACGCGTGACTACGCCGGAGCCCCGAGGACTCGGGGTAGACTTCGTCACGAGGACACGGTAACCAATTCTCCTCGTTACGAAGCCCCAGCGCGTT
>CAIKZJ010000089.1 GCA_903831845.1 uncultured Ignavibacteriota bacterium | reverse complement strand
GTAAAAGGGAATCCACGCTTTCAGACCGGAATTATGGAGAAGCAGGTTTTGAATCGTAATATCATTTTTCCCGTTGCATGCGAATTCCGGCAGGTAATCGGATACTTTATCTTCGAGATTGATTTTTCCTTCTTCATAAAGTTTCATAACAGCGGAAGTGGTTGCCACGGGCTTGGTCACCGAAGCCAGGTCATACAGGCTCGACTGGATGATGGGCCTTGAATCTTCGTCGTAAGTATATTTTCCGTAGCATTTTTCATACAGAATATCTTGTGACGTGCCGATAAGCAGCTGTGCTCCCGGGAAATATTTTTTTGCTATGGATTCGTTTATAAGTTCATCGATTTTCGAGAAGTCGTAAGGATGCGCGGAAGCATAAAAAATCAGAAAGATAAGTATGGAAAAAACCCTTTTCATATTCATTAAATATACCAAATACGCGAAATTACTTCAATTTAGAAAAAGAGTATTAAAGAACACAGAAAAAACGGATTAAACAGATAAGAGCGGATAATTTGTTATTTAGATCACACACCGAAAGAGCGGATTGAACAGATAAGAGCCGATTTTTTCAATATTATCATTTTCAGGACAATAAAATGCAGATCGCTGTGCCTGCTCGTGTAACTCTATATAACTTTACCTTTATGAATAAAAAAAGGCTGCGGTAAGGCAGCCTTTAAAAATCTGAATTTAGTTCTCTTATTTTCTTCTTCTGAGGTAGATGAAGCCCATACCGAGTAAGAAGATAACGGGCAGTTCAAGACCGAAGAGTCCGCATTTCTTGCCGCCTGCTTTTACCGATGCGGTAAGTTCGACGTCCTTCACGAGGTCGGCAACAGTCTTGTTCCATTTTACTTTCTGTCCGTCTTTTGTACCGTTAGTGCTGAGTACTTCGCCCGGGAATTCGAATTCGTAGGTAAGTTTGTAATCGTTCATTCCCATGTTCTTGGCGTTAGCGGAGTCGTTAAGGAGAATATACTTGAAGTCCATTCCTTCTTTACCCTGTATCCAGCTGGCTTTTACTTTGTTGAAGGCCTTGGCGTCAGAAAGTTTGTTAAGATCTTTGAATTTCAGATCCAGCGATACTTCCGAGAGGGAGTCTGTTGTTTCGTTTTTCTTTATAACGATTGCTGAAGGTTCTGAATTTGAGGAAGTATAGTTCGTTTTAACTTTTTCTTCTGTGAAGCCGAAGCCTGAAAGCTCGTCACCCGTCACGTTGGATGATTTTGTCCAGTATTTAATCTTCATAGTACCGGAGCCGTCGGATTTGAGCACCGTTTTCTGGTCGAGGTTAACGCAGCCCGATATGAAAACGGCTATTAAGAAAAGTATGGATACAGATAGTAAAGATTTTAAGAGCACTTTCATTTCACTCTCCATTTTTAGTTTTGTAAAAATTCAAGTTATGAAGTATTCTTCAAATAGTCAATAAACAAATATTAACAACTGACGATGGTGCAATAAATGATGCATTGAATAAATGCCGTACTTTTATAATTTTTTAATAATTAACAGTTTATTATCGACGCCTGTATATCTCTTTATAAACTAAAATCATCGAGATGAAAAAGACCATCGTAGTTCTATTCCTGATTTTTTTGCTGCATACAATCGCTTTCGGACAGGCATATTTGTCGAAAGACATGTACATAAATCCTTACTGGGATTTTTATTCGCTTAACTACCAGTCGGTCGAAAATGCCGGCAAAGGATATACCGGTATCGCTTCCGACGGCGGCATAATGTCAACGGCACTGAATCCGTCTTCATTGAATCTGGACAAGAAATTCCAGTTTTACGCGGAATACAATATCAAGAGTAATCTTGACTGGCTGAAATCGATGAATCTTAATAACGCACCTGTTTTGAAGCAGAACCATCCGACGTTCGCCGCGGGTTTCGGATACAGGATTTGCAAGGAGTTCCAGGCGGGGATTATTTACAGGAGCGAAAGGAATTTTAATTTTGATATCGGCAAAGCAATAGAATATAATGAATTTGGTAATCCGACAGGGCGCGTATACTACCCGTATGAGGATTTCATTACGCACACGATATCGGCCCCGGTAGTTTACGAGTACAAGTCAATTAAATTCGGGGCCAACCTGAATATTCTTCTGCTTCATTCAAGACGTAATTTGACGAACGGATTGCAAACAGATACAGTGGGCGATGCATCAGCGAATTATGTGAGATTTGTACCTGATTTCGGAATTAAGTATTCACCTTCGGATTTCCTTTCAGTCGGTGTTACTTTTACACCCGAGTTCAAACAGGATATAACATGGAAGTTTTCGAACACCGGACCGGATGAACACACTTACGCTTATTTTCCTATGAAAATCGGCGGCGGAATAGAACTTAAATTACTGAAAAACAAATTACTGCTTTCGGGCGAATACAGATATGAAAAAACCTCAGTGTACACAATAGGGGGGCTTTATGACTATAATTATAAAGACAGGCATAATTTTCATTTCGGAGCTGAATACAAACCAAATAACGTGCTGACACTCAGAGGCGGTTTCTTCACGAAATTCGACATACGTGACGAAATTTTACAGGGCAGTTACTTAGATCCGCTCGGGGAATATGACCAGTATTACGCGACAGCTGGGTTAGGATACAAGTACAAAGATTTCGATTTTAACATTGCCGCAATGAACGCGTTTTCAAAATTAACAGGACATTTCCGGCTCAATTTTGGAGTATCGTATAATTTTAATTCGCTTTAGCGGGGTTATCCAATAATCAAAATATATTTTTCATTTCAATCTTGAAGATTGATCGTCGATTATTATTGATGATCGCTCTGTAACACGGTCCGCAGCATGTCATTATTTGCCCTGTTTTCTTAAAAAAACTGTTGCAAATTGAATATTAAATTAATAAGTTACATTTAACTGTTATCGCAGGGGACACAATCACTCGATAATTACAGTCATATTTAAACAATGCCCCCTCTATTGTCACCAGATTTTTCAGATTATCGACTCCGTTGCATTTGATAATGTAATTAATTATTGGTGCACTTCTTACTTTCTAAAAAGAGTAATTAATTCTATTTCAATTATATTGAAATTAATTGATTTAATTTTAATAACCTTTTGGAAAAGGGAGAAACTATGAAAAAAATTATTCTTTCCTTGCTATTCCTGTCTATATTACTGCATCATGCTCATTCTCAGGAAATATCTCTTCATGTCTATGACCCGCCGCTTCAGTATGTCAATAACGGCTGGCAGGATTGGAGTAACGATGACTGGGTTGTTTCGCCATCCCAGCCTCTTGGCAGGCCTTCGGGGATATTCAGGACGAGCAACAACACATTATACGCAGCGATACCTGATACGAATATAAATTCGCAGCGCGGCTTTCTTTTTCTTCTGCGTTCCACAAATTCGGGGGTTACGTGGGAAATCCAGTCAATGTGGATCGGCGGTCAGGAAACTGTTACCAAAGTAAAAATGGTTGATGCGGGTGCCGACTCTATTTACTGCATCATGCTCAGGGGAACAATTGTTTCTGTCTGGAACATTTCTACCAGCAATATGCGGCAGTTTACGACATATACAAATATAAGGGACTTTGATGCCGCAGCGTCATCCACTCATTCTCTTTACCTCGCGGTTGATTTAAATTCCAATAACGATATCAGGTTATACGGATCGACTAACGGAGGCATAACCTGGCCTACGAACTTATATTTGACATTCGGCGGCGCTATTCCAAGAATGTACATGTCGGGTTCCGGCGATACGTGTTTGCTGAATTGCTACTTCGGTATAACGGCAGATACAGGGTCTTCAAGTATCAGGAGCTGGCGTTTGGCCGAGACTGCACCGGGGACCCTAACGGCAGCATCCGGCGCGAATGTTATACCGGAGGGTATATATAAGGAGCAGTTTCAGCCGGTTATTTACAAAGGGAGGGCATGGATTTTCTATACAACCGGAACGGCGGGAAATATAAATTTAAACTGTATACAGAGCAATGATAACGGGGCAACATTCGGTACTTCATTTACTATAGGCGCCCTGCCCTTCCGGGATGAGTACTGGTTTGACGCCAGGCACTATGCAAGCTCAGGGTTTTACGGTGTTGATCTAATTTATTGCTCGGACAGTCTGGCAGGTACGCCGACAAATACATCCGACAGGTTATACTATACCTTTATAAACTGGGGCATGCCAACGAATTATTTGCCGCCTGTCCAGATTAGCGAGCACTGGCCATTCAGGTCCGAGAAAGGATTCATTCCCTCGATAATCGAATTTAACAATTCTATCGGAGATATCGGGGCTATCTGGGTCGGGGGTCCGGCGCCTTATGAATTATATTTCGACAGAGCGGCTGCAACAAGCCGGATATATAACAATCAATCTGAAATACCTGATAAATATATATTATCTCAAAACTTTCCGAATCCTTTTAATCCGGTTACAACAATTAATTTTTCGATACCGAAAAGCGGACATGTCACGATTAAAGTATTTGATATACTTGGAAAAGAAACAAGCGTTATAGTAAATGAAGATTATTCCGCAGGAAATTACCGAAAGGAATTTGATGCATCGGACCTTTCATCGGGCGTATATTTTTATAAAATCACTGCAGGCAGTTTCTCTGAAACAAAAAAAATGGTTATAATAAAATAGCGAAAGTTATTCTATAGCCTTTGCACTTGCGGAGGCCGGAAGTGCGGAAAGCTGTATAGGAAGCATTTAAAACAATTTATTAAATTAACAGGGAGTGTAAAAAATGAGAAAATTACAAATTACTCTAAAGGTCTTTCTTGCGCTGCTCTTTTTATCTTTATCCTATGTTGATCTTGACCCCGGATACATCAAAGCATTTGGTTACGGTTCAATCTGCGCTTCAATAAACGGTTACCCGGAAAAGGATAAATATAACGCATCACAGTATGATTTCAGAGGCGGGAAATTTTATGTTAAATCCGGGGGACGAATCGATCTGAGGACGATATTGCCGGAGGGAAAAACTTACGGTGATTTATATAAAGCATTCAAAAGCAGTAATTCAGCTAATCATAAGAATGTTGTCGCTGATGAACAGAAATATATAAAAATATTTATTTCCCATGATGTAAGCGGTATCCAGTTTCAATTCGGCTCATGGCCTTCTGACCCGAATGAGATGGTAAACAGCGATGGTAAGATACTGAATTTCAGCAACACTGCAGAATCTTTCGGATGGAATACCTCAGGAGTAAAATGGGATGATCAATCAACATATTTACAATCAACTGTGAGCATGTGGCTTGATTATGCACAGCCGGGATGGTCCATGTATATACTTGAAACAGTAGGATGGTCGAGGGAATGTCCTGAGAAGAAATACTGGAGCTTTGACCAAAGTACATACATTACGCCTATCGGTCACGAGCTGGCACCTCCGCATGCCTACTGCATAGTAGAAGTGAAGTAATAATATTTCTGAAATTTTAAAAAGGAAAATGCCATGAAAAAAATCTTACTGCTGTCAATTGTCATCATGATTGCACTTGCTTCCTGCGGAAAAAAAGAAGAAGCAAAGAAGGAAGAAAAAAAACCTTTCTCGGAATGCGCATACCTGCCGGACGGTTATGACAGCGATGTACACCTGGCAAAGGATGTGATCATCAGAGGCACCGATTCTGCTGTTTATGATCTGTATGCCGATTACAAGAAATCCAGGTTAGAAAAAGAAACCGGGAAATTAAAAGGTTTTTCAATTCAAGAAAAGGCTTATGACGCAAATACGGGAATTGAATTAATGATGCAACTTCCAAACGGCGTTTATATTGAGATCAGCAACATTAATCCGAAACATCTGGCTAAATACAGAAACGTTGACCGGATGAAGGAACTGCTTTTAATGTTTGACCTTGACGGACTATCTAAAATTACGGGAGATGTCCTTCCCGGCGGCGGCAAAGATCTGGAAAAATATTTTCCAAAATTGGATAAATAGTTCAATAATATAAAAACGGAGATCTGCATGAAAAAAATAATTTTAATATTAATCCTGATTAGCATCGCTCTGTTCTCCTGCGGGAAAAAGCAGGAATCCTCGGAAAATAAGCCAGGGATCTTTTGTGACGTTGACGGTAAGCCGTGGGCAGGCGATACAACTGGCTACATACTCAAGCAAAGCAATGAATTTGACATTGTAGCCTCAAAAGGGATATTGGGCACCGGATCTTTTGAATCTTTCCCTATTTATATAAGAAGTGAACTCAAGACAGGGGAATTTGCAATAACAAAAGAAACTGCCGAAAATTGCGCAACTTTCACTTCAACACTTACAAAAAAAGATAAAAAATCAGAAACAGATGAAGATGTGTTCATGTCTACTGACGGAAAACTAATTGTAACCAAAATCGATGAGAACACCGCATCGGGCACATTCAATATAAATTTTGTATCAAGAGACGAGCCCGTAAAGAAATTAAAAATCACGAACGGTAAATTTAATCTGAAAATACTGAAATAATCATATTTAATTCCGTACAAAGCTTTAAAACAACTTAAAAGTAAAAATTATGAAAAAGTTAATTATTTTTATTTCGATTATAGCCCTGTTTGCCGTATCCTGCGGAAAAAAAGAAGTATCTGTTACCGAAAAGAAAGAAACTACAAAATCTGAGACAAAGCAGGAAACTCAGACAACAACGACTTCGCCTTCGACAAGTGATTTGAAACTCCCTGCGGATTTTCCGATAAAGGATGAATCATTTAAGAAAGCTACCGTAACTATGGCCTCTGAATCTATGGGTCTGAAAACTGTTAATTTCAAGCCTGACGGCTTACCGGGGGATATAGACGCGGTAGTTGATAAGGAATTAGTGAAAGACGGATTCAAAAAGACGAAAGATGAAAAAAGTGATATGCTTAAGGAATTTGAATGGACGAAAGAAAGCAAGAAAATCGGTCTCGATTTGCAGTACGCAAGTGGAAAACTGCTGTCTGTAGCGGTTTCGTACGAAGCAGGTAAGTAATATTTCTTTTTATATATGCCGGCTTTTAAACCGGCATATATTATTTTAACTTCAAGAGGATGAAAGCAAAAATATTATTTACGTTATTATTATCATTAAATTATTTATCGGTCTTCTCTCAGCCGAAAAACGTAATTTATGTCGATTTCGGAATATTAATGACAGGAGGGACCGGAGGAACTGTAGGATTCGGAATAAATTATGAAAGGATGTTAAACAATAATATAAGCTTGAGAACCGGTATTAATTTTTCTACTGACGCAGGGTTTGGCATTGAGAGTCAAAGCTGGATGATGGGCATACCGGTTTCTGCAAACTTTTTTACATCTGCTAATAACAGGATTGAGGCAGGCATTGGCAGCGGAGCGGCAATAAATATTAAAGGTTTTGTAGCTCACAAATGCATGCCCTGTCTGACTGCGAGAATCGGTTACAGATATCAGAAACGTGACGGCGAGGGAAAATTTATAAAAGCCGGGTTGGAATTTCCGTCAAATTTATATTTTTCACTGGCGGGAATCGGTTACAGCAAATAATTATTTCAAACATGGGGTGCGAAATAACAAATTCAGTCTTTCATGAACCCGCGGCACGTCGGAAATATGTTATCCCGTATTGACAAAATATCCAAAATCAAAACCCATAAATGCTTTGCATGATAAGGCAGAAAAATCCGGAAAAGCACAGGAATTTTATATGCTTTCAGGTTAGTTTTTCAGAATGACAATAAGTAATAAAATTAATTTTCATTTCAATCTTGAAAATTAATCACTAATTTTCATTTTAATAAATTATTTGGCATTGAAATGAAAAAGCATTTATTACTGGCATTATTACTGATGCTTTCCTCAAGCCTGTTCTCCCAGACAATAGTGGGAGTGTATCCTTTTCCGAATTACAACCCCTATGTATATCTCTGGGGACTGACTGCGAAAAACGACACACTCTGGGCGGGAACGGATTACGACAATACGGCTTTGTACCCGTATTGCATGCTTTACAAGATCACAAAGACGGGGACTGTTCTCGACAGTCTCACTACTCCTTTTAAATTCAATCACGGCCTTGCCTGGGACGGAACAGGATTCTGGATAGCGCAGGATTACATGACAGGCGGGGCTAAACTTTATAAAATTAATTCTGCCGGAGCCAAAGTTGACAGTATACTGACAGGTTCATATGCCGCTGGCATAGGCGGACTTACAGTTACCGGCAATTATCTCTGGTTTGCCACTTACTATCCCGATTACACGACATATCCTTTTGCATACGCATACAAGATGGATATTAACACCAAACAGCTTGTGGATACTATCCCGCTCCGCGGCAAACAGGTGCAGGGAATTGCAGTAAAGGGCGATACGATATTTTACGTTACTGATAATTTTCAGGGCGATGAAGAAAGGGTTTACGCTTACAGGAAAGCCGTGGGCGACACACTGTTCTCCTTCCCCGCGCCTAACACGAACTGCGATCCGCGCGGAATGCACTGGGACGGGCAGAATCTTTACCTGCTGGCATACGGAACAGGCAATATAAGAACTCTGTATAAGTATGCGCTTTCATCCGCGGGGAATCCCGGGATCAGCACTTCGACGAACCTGATAGATTTCGGCAACGTGATAATCGGCACGACTTCGAATCAGACTCTTAACATTTCAAATACGGGAAGCGCTAAACTTATTATTTCAGGAAAGACGATTACTAATCCGAGGTTCGGAATTACGCCGAACAATGTACCGGATACGATAAATCCGGGGCAGAACAAAAATTACACTGTAACGTTTAACCCGACTGCATACGATACGATTTCGGGTTACCTGCAGATTGCAAGCAACGACATGCTTACTCCGGTTAAAACAGTGACGCTTAAAGGCAGAGGCGTTTATAACGGCGCCAGCATAGGGCTTTCGGTTACATCGTACAATTATCAGCAGAGAAGGGTTAATTCCCTGTGCGGTTATTATTTCACTGTTACAAATCAGGGCAACAGCAATCTCTCGATTTCGTCAATGACATTTAATACTGCGAGGTTCAGATTAGACACTGTAGGAGTAACTATGCCCCAAACTCTTGCTCCCCAGGAGTCAAAATCATACAGAATATGGTTCAACCCGAATTCAGGGTCGTCATTCAGCGATTCTTTAAAAATAATTTCAAACGCGGTGAATCTGCCGACGGCGCGGATAGCATTGAGTGGTACAGGCAACACGGCGCTTACAGTTCTCGGCGATATAATGTGGTCGGCTAACACGCCCGACAACCCGTACACGAGCGTTGACGATTTTCAGCCCGTGGCAATGAAACAGATTGGCGACGTCAACGGCGACGGCGTAAACGACGTGATTGTCTGTTCGGGAAATTATTACACTGCCTGCTGGAACGGAAATTCATCCGTTACGGGGGACATGCTATGGATTTTTAATACGGGATACAACAACAATAACACAGGCTCCGTGACTTACGAAGACGCTATGCAGGTCCGCGACGACGTTGACGGCGACGGAATTCCCGACGTAGTTATCGGATGCGCCGGCGGCAACGAGATGGTATATACAATTTCAGGCAGAACAGGAAGACAGATATGGGCATGGGGTGACTCTGTAACTTACGCTGACGGCGATATAGAAGCGTTGAGATGCGATAAAGACTTCAACGGCGACGGAGTCAAGGACGTGCTCGTTTCCTCGAGCGGTTCGGGTAACGGCGCGGGAAGACACGCGGTCATCTGCCTTAACGGCTTAACAGGCGCGCAGATATTCTTCTACACCGAAAATGCAGAATTCACGGGCGACGTTGTTCCGACACAGTATGGCGGCGCGATAGGACTCGGCAATAATTCCGGAACGTATCTTGTGCAGGGGTTTGACAACATGGGAAACAGCTCATGGACATATTCGAACATAAACGGAAAAGTATGGAGCATGAAAGTTGTACCGACAATCAACGCGGATACATCTAAGGAAATTATCGGTTATTACGGTTTTGCCGGCAAAGTCTTCTGCATAGGCGCGAACAACGGCGTCGAGAACTGGGCGATTACGCTCGGTTCGGCGAATCAGGGTTTCCTGAAAATACTCGATGACCTGGATTCTAACGGATTCGCGGATTTCACTCTT
>CAIKZJ010000088.1 GCA_903831845.1 uncultured Ignavibacteriota bacterium | reverse complement strand
GTCCCTCTTCATGGTGGCTTTCATTTACGACGAAACACTGAAGGATAAGGAAAACGCGAAGACTTACTACAAGAAATTCCTCGAAAAATATCCGCAGGACACGGACCCGAACGACAAGATGAGCGAATCAGCCAGAAGAATGCTCGAAGTTCTCGAGACAGGAAAATCGATAGAAGAACTCATTCTCCAGAACGCGGGAAAAGAAGATAAACAGGAAGTCAAGACTGACAACAAGACCGAAGTGAAGAAAGATGAAAAACTGAAAACGAAAGAAGTAAAGATTCCGGATAACGTTCAGGACGCGACAAAAGACGACAAGAAAAAGTAAAAGAGTTTAAAATCATACAAAGCCGTTTTGCCCCGGCGGCGAAACGGCTTTTTGAATATATACATGGAAAAAGAAACCGAATACAGGAAATACCTGAATCCCGCCGCGCTGGCGAAGATATCGAACCTTGAACTCAAGGCGAAGTTCGTAGTAGAAGGGTTCATGGCCGGACTCCACAGGTCGCCGTATCACGGTTTCAGCATAGAGTTCGCCGAGCACAGGCAGTACATGCCGGGCGACGACCTGAAATTCCTCGACTGGAAAGTGTTCGCAAGAACCGACAAGTATTTCATCAAACAGTACGAGGAGGAAACGAACCTCAAGGCGTACATACTTCTCGACATCAGCAAGTCTATGGATTTCTCATACAACAAGGCTAAGAAGCAATCGGGACTGAAAAAACTTTTCGGTAAGAACAATGGCGAATCAAAGACAATCACCAAACTCGAATACGGCTCGTATCTCGCCGCCTCGCTTGCTTATCTGATGCTGATGCAGCGCGACGCCGTTTCTCTCTCGCGACGTACGACACGCAGATAAGGAAATTCATTCCGCCCCGCTCTTCGAACGTGAACCTGAAATACATATTAAAGGAACTCTCTGGGATTTCATCGACTGGAAACACCGGCACAGCCGACTGTCTCCACCAGATTGCAGAAAAGATAAAAAGGCGTGGAATAATCATTATTATAAGCGACCTGCTCGACAATCAGGACGAAGTTCTGAAATCGTTAAGCCATTTCAGGTACGACAAGAATGAAGTGATAGTCTTCCAGATACTCGACCCGGTGGAAATATCTTTTCTTGACGGAAGCCCTGTAAGGCTCGTGGACGCGGAAACAAAAGAGGAAATCTATTCCCGGCCGGTCGATATGAAGAACGAATACGCGAAAGCAATGCAGGCCTTCATCAAGAAATACAAAGACGGCTGCATCTCCGAGAATATAGACTACACGCTCCTTACCACCGACACCCCCTTCGACATCTCATTGCTGAAGTATCTCAACAAACGCGCAAAAAACTATTGATTGCTATTGCCCTTGTTCTAATTGCTAACTATTAAATGTTAACTGCTAATTGAAACCCGCTCTTCAATTACTAATTATTAATTACTAATTGTTAATTAGTACCGTATCCTCGTCCTGTCATCATAAATCGGCGTTACCAGCCTGTAATCCCCGAAACCCGAGTCGTCGATGAATATGAACTGTCGGTGCTCTTCGTAGTAAGTCCATACTTCGTACGGTTTCGAGTCCGCGTCGAAAGGATGCCTGTCTATCGTCGAAGGCGTTCCGAATATGATGTAAACCATACCCATGTCCGTCTTCCATCCCTCGACAAAATGCGAATACCTTTCAGTCGCCGTCTTAACTCTGGCATAATAAACGTTAAGCAGTTCGTTCTTTGGCGTTCCGGGCGTAGGATCCTTCTTTTTCCAGAATCTAACGAAACGTTTCATCCTCTCCTCTTTTGTCTTCCCGTCCTTTATGTAATCGAGTTCGTCCCC
>CAIKZJ010000087.1 GCA_903831845.1 uncultured Ignavibacteriota bacterium | reverse complement strand
TGGACGAGATGCTGGCCGAGTACTACCCCGCCCGCGGCTGGGACGCCCAGGGCGCGCCCACCCCGGACAAGCTCCGGGAACTGGGCCTGTCCTGAGGAGGCGGCCTTGCGCGTGGTCATCGAGAGGTTCGCCGACCTGCGCCGCTTCGGCCCGCCCAGTAGCGGGCTCCTGGAGATGGAGGCGCCTGATGGCGCCACCCTGGGTCAATTGGTGGCGAGCCTGGGCATTCCGGAGAGCACTCCCCGGGTGGCCCTGATCAACGGCCGGGTGGGCGGGGACGAACGCCGGTTGCGTGACGGAGACAAGGTGACCCTCTTCCCGCCCGTGGAGGGGGGTTGAGCCGGACGCCCGGGCGGCCGGCTCGGGTGGCGGAGCGACCAAGCAGGAAGCGCGGCGCCGGGGATGGCCCGGCGCCGCGCGCTTTTTTGGAGGGGCGCCGCCCTCAGCGGAATTCCAGGAGGGACTTGCCGTCGCGGCGGGCCAGCGGCCTCAGCCAGGGCGAGTCAGGCGGCTGGCCGTCGAAGATCACGTAGCGCACGCCCATGCCCTTGAGCTTGCGCATCAGCCCGTCGTCGGGGAACACCCGCCAGATCTCGTGGAAATTCTTGTACCCGCCCGGGTAGTGCCCGGAGTAGCCGTTCACCAGCGGATAGAAGTGGGCGGTGGAGTCGAAGACGGGGCGGATGTCGTCCTCGAGCTGTTGGGACGGCAGGACGATCACCGGCCCCCGGGGCAGCCTGATCAGGTCGGCGTAGACGCCGCCGCCCGGCGGCGGGACGGCCACTTGCGGCCAGGGGAAGTCCGGCCTGCATTTTGTAGAAATAAATTCCGCTCGAAAGCCCGGAAGCGTTCCATGTTACCTGATGATCACCCGCCGTCTTTATTTCGTTCACGAGGTCCGCAATTACGCGTCCCGACATGTCGTAAATTCTGATTGACACCTGTTCGTTCTGCGGGATCGTGTAGCGTATCGTGGTTGAGGGGTTGAACGGATTCGGGTAATTGTCCCTTAATTCATATCTTTTGCCGCTGAAGGTTGCAACCGGCGAAGAAGGAGAGGACAGGAGCTTCATTACTATTCCGCCGTTGTCTTTAAGCGCATACAATGCCTTGTTGTCTCTCGATATTCTGACCTCGTTAATGCCGCATCCTGTCGCGGTATAATCAACCGCCCAGGTCATTCCGCCGTTATTCGAGTAATATATTTCCGGGTAGTTCCAATATACGCCGGGATACGAAGGGCTTTCCCTGTGAATTCCGGATATCCACACTTCGTTTCCGAGCCCGGTCGCGGAGAGAATAAAATTATTTATGTCGTTGGGAACGGTTGCGTACGGGTCGGGCATGGCAACCCATGTGTTTCCGTTATCGGTTGATTTGCCCCGGCATCCGTATCCGGTTTGTTTGCTTGTAAAATGAAGCGTGTTGACCTGAACTACGCCCGGTGCGGGTTTTGCGGTCCATGTTTCACCCCTGTTCGCCGATTTGTAAATATACGGGTCGGGCATGAAATTCCAGTTTTCGTCGAACGATGCGGTACCGAAATAAACGGTATTGCCTACGATTTCGATTGAATTTTTCCATCCGAAATTCAGGCCTTCTTCATAAGGCATGTGTTTTATAGGCGCCCATGTAAATCCACCGTCGTATGTCTTGAAAACCGTCCATTTATTCGGGCCCGGGAGGTTATTGTAATCAGGGTCTCCGACAGCGATACCTTCTTTATTGTCGAAGAATGCTATGGCATTGAGGAAGTAATTCGGAGGCAGGGTTAACACGACCGTCCATGTTGCGCCGCCGTCTCCGGTACGCCAGATGTGGCTGTTCCACTCAAGGTCGAACCCGAGAACCAATGCAGTGTTCTCGTCAAAAGCGTAAACGTTCCAGAGGTCGCCTATTCCCGTAATGGACTTGTCCGTCCACGTTGTTCCGTTGTCGACAGTCCTCTTTATTGTTCCCAGTGGTCCGGCCACCCAGGCGATCTGGTAAGTCGGAGCCGATACAGAGATAAGGTTTACGGTTGTTCCGGAGCTCTGCTCGGTCCACTGAGCGTTCGTTGTTCCGGTCATCATAGTGATTCCGAGAAGAACCACAAGCAGCGAATAAATAAATTTTCCCATTGTATTCCCTTTCTTAATTGTTTAAAGGTTTATGAATTCATTTGAAAAAGTTTATCAGTCCTTCTGTGTTTTCTTTGAGTATATAGCTGCGGGCTCCCGCCTCTTTGGCTTTGCGCCTTAGTCCGTCGCTGTCAAAATTCGTTACGATAATTATCTTGGCGTCTGGATTAACGCGCGTGATTTTTCTTGTCGCCTCGAGCCCGTCCATTCCCGGCATAAGTATGTCCATCAGTATCCAGTCGGGTTTCTTCTCAAGAGAAAGTTCGCAGGCCGATTTTCCGTTCGCGCACTCGAACACTTCGGTGAAGAATTCTCCTGTCATGCTTTTGAGCATGTTCCTTATTCCGTCGTTGTCGTCTGCTATCAGCAATGTCATTGTCGTAAACTTTTGATACAAATATGGCCGGTCTTTCCGGGGAAGTAAATTCGGGGGAATACGGAATTTTTATACGCGGGAATACGTATTCTGCCCGGGAGAGGCAGTAAAAAAATCAGATAAACTTATAAAAATTATATCTATATTACGGAATTAGTACAGATCAGAAAATAATTTTATAATTTAACCCCAAATTAGGAGATTCAGAAAATGAAGTTTTACAAAATTCCGGTTCTTTTACTGGCATTTTCACTTCTCTTTTCGGCAAGAATAACTCTCGCTCAGGAAGACGAAAAAGAGCCCGAAGAGATGGATGAAGACCAGTGGGAGGCGCAGATACTTGAGCTTACCGCCAAGAAGAACCAGCTTACGGAGCAGCTGGCGGCAATTCAGAAAGACGTCGACGGACTGAACCAGACAAACAACCTTAAGAGCGAAGAGCTTAAGAAAGCGGAAGACGCATACTGGGATTTCTTCGGCGGCAAGGACGCTTACACGCAGTTCAAGAACGACCTCGACAAGCTTGAAAGACAGTGCAGGAACAAAGACGGCATGAAGGATGAAGCACAGGCGAAGTTTGACAAGATGGACAAGATGAAGCTGAAATGCCATCCGGAATTCGCTGAAAGATTCAAAAGATTAAGAGAGTGCCTTGAGGGCTGGCAGACGTCGGTTCCCGAATACACGATACAGAGAGGCGAATATCTCTTCGTTATCGCGGCAAAGAAGGAAATCTACAACAACCATCACATGTGGCCGATACTCTGGGAAGCCAACGAAAACGGAGTGCTGAGCGCTCCGAGAGGAATTCCGAAGACTATAAGGAATCCGCATCTGGTTTATCCCGGACAGGTTCTGAAGGTTCCGAAGATGACCGAAGCTCTCAGGAAGTCGTCCATATTCGAAAGAGCTAAAGGCTGGCTCGACTGGAAGAAGAACAGACTGCACAAGAAGAAAATGAACAAGGACGCGTCAAAGGACACGAAGAAGACCGACGACAAAAAGAAAGACGAAAAGAAGAAATAAGGGTAATAAATATCAGGATTTTAAAACCCTCCTCTCCGGAGGGTTTTTTATTTTCACGAAATCTTCATGCACACATTATTTTCCTTGTCTGGTAATTTAAAAAAAACCATTTTCAACAAAATAAAAAAACAAAATGAAACAAAGGGGTGTTTGGTTAATTCTACTCATTATGTACGCAGGCGCGGCTTTCTCATCGCCGGGAAACGTAAGCAGCTACGTGTTTTCGCAAATCACGGGAACGTATAACACTATCAGCACATCGGGCACGTACATCAGCGGCAGCTGCGGGAGTTCTACGTTCGGAAACCTGCCGATAGGTTTCACTTTTGTTTATGACGGCGTGTCTTATACGCAGTTCGGCATGTGCTGCAACGGATGGATATCGATGGGACCGGCGGCTCCGACGAACAGCACCGTTCCGATAAGTTCCGGCGTTTCGAACAACGTCATTGTTCCGTTCGCTTCACAGCTTGCTTCTACTGTCGCGGGAAACGGAATTTATTACAAGACTGAGGGAAACGCCCCGAACCGCATATTGACTGTCGAATGGTGGCAGTACGGATTCTGGTTCAACGGTTTCGACGAAGTGTGTTTTCAGGTTAAGCTGTACGAGACGTCCAATGAAATCCGTTTCGTCTATACGACAAACGATATACTCTCAATAAGAACTATACAGGTCGGCCTTCGCGGAAATTCAAATGCCGATTACAACAACAGGATGACGACGACGAACTGGTCGCAGACAACACCCGGAACAAGCAACGCATCCACATGCGCGTTCCAGTCAGGGTGCACGCCTGTTTCGGGACTCACGTTCATTTTTACGCCGCCGGCAACGAACATCGAAAACACCGGCTCCGGAATTCCTGACGAATTCGGTCTGAAAAAAATATATCCGAACCCATTTAACCAGACATCTGTAGCTGATTTTTACGTACCGTCTTCGGGGATTGTGAAAATTACGCTGTGTGATATTTCGGGCAGAAAAATTAAAACAGTAATCAGCGGAAACTTTCCCGCAGGTACACATTCTGTAATGATTGACGCCGGAAATCTCGCGTCGGGCGTGTATTTCCTTAGAATGGAAACGGAAGACCTGTCGGATATAAGGAAAATTGTTCTGATGAAATAATTGTCCGCCTTAAAAAATAAAAACGCGGAAGATATTATGTCCATTCCGCGTATACGTAGTTTTTAACGATGAACTTTTCTATTCCATCCGCTTGTAAAAAATCCCCCCGTCTTTTTTTTCAATCGTATAATAAAACGTTCTGAATCCGCCCGAAGCGTTTTCATAAGTATCGCCTTTTTTGTGCACGGGGAATGTTCTTTCGAGAACGTTATTTCTTATGACGAAAACATCCCTGCCGTTATATCCCTCGAAAGGCCCGCCGGACCCGATTTCCTCCGGTTTTAATTGAGGAAAATATATTTCTTTATAGGTTATGTCGCTGTCTGAAGCGATTCCGAAAATATGGGCATATTCGCCGGGCTTGAATCCGCGAGTAAAAAGATAAAGTTCCTCAAATCCGTCTTTGTCCAGGTCCGCCGTGACGATTGTGTCAACGTGTTCGATTTCATCGAACAGTATCGTATCGCCCGGCATCTGAAACCCCCGGCCTGTTATGTAAACATCGTAAAGGTATTGGCTTTCGGGCACGAAGCTCAAGACAAACGTATTCCCGGTATTCGTTTTTATTTCGGTAATGGTTGCTTTGCCGGAATCGTTCGCGAGGGACTGCGAAGATGATCCTGCCGCAAACATAAAAGACGGCAACAATATAAATAATATGCACGCAAAAAGTCTCATAACTGCCCGTGTTAAAGCGCGCTCATTTTATTAAAGTTATTTTCTTTACGTCGGAAAAATTATCCGCCGTAAGTTTGCAGAAATATGTTCCGCTTGAGAACCTGCTTCCGTCAAAAGAGACTTCGTATGTTCCGCCGTTTAACTTTTCGTTGACCAGGGTTGCAACGGTTTTACCAGAGATGTCATACACGGCGACATTTACATTTGAGCTGTTCCCCGGAGGCACGTCAAATTTTATTCTGGTTGACGGGTTGAACGGGTTCGGATAATTCTGATATAGTCCGAACGAGGTAATTCCGGAATTTTCTGTTCCGTGAATTCCGAGCGGCTTGCTCCAGGTAAGAGTATCAACGACGGAGTTTGTGTTGCTGTATATCGTCATGTGAATTGCCGCGCTTGTAACGTCGAAAACGCCGTAACAATACGACTGCGCCGATTTAACGACGAAGGAAGATGAGGTCGGAACGTAAAGGCTTGCTCCGCCGCCGCCTATAACAAACTGCCGCAGGTTACCCGATATACAATGCTGATAGAAATGATTGTGTCCGCAAAATACCATGTCGACGCCTTTAGGTATGAATATGTTCGAGTACCATGACTGCATAGTGGTGTTTGAGCCGTGCCCTCCCGACGAATACGCGGGTTCATGGAAATAAACGATTTTCCATCTCTTTGTCGTCGCGGAAAGATCGTTCATTACCCAGTTATATTGTGCGCCTCCGACCGTATAAGACACGGAATTGTTAATTGACACGAAATGAACATCCCCCATGTCGAAGGAATAATAATCCGGAGTACCGGATGTAGAAGGCGGACTGAAAAAGAACGCCTGGTTGTTCGGCCCCCAGTTTTCGTGATTTCCCGAAGTGCCGAAGAACGGGACCTTTGAAATAAAATTAAGTTCGTCGGGGACGAAATACTGGCTTTTCCACGAAGAGTAACTGTCGTCGATGCAGTAATCGCCGGTATAAATGGAGAACAGCGGATTCATTCCGAGCATTGCCGCCCCAATTTGTCCGTGTGTTGTCGGATTCGAACGGCAGTCTCCCATGACGCAGAACCGGAACCCGGTTCCCTGAAGGACGCCCGAACGGAAGCTGGTTGTCGTCGAAGTTGACGGTCCCTGCACCGCCTGATAATAGTAAACAGTGTTCGCGGTAAGGTTTATAAGATTTATTTTGTGTATAAAAGTGCTTCCGCCGGAAGTGGGGACGATGAAAAGAGATTTTGAACTAAGGCCGAAGCCGGTTGTCGTGCCGTAATTGACGGTGACGGTGTCCGCTGTGCTGCATTCAACGCAGACAAAAACAGAGTTTGAAGACAAAGCCTGTAAGTACGGAGTCATTGAAATCGCCGAATAAGACAATGGACAAAACGCTATAACCAGCAGTAATGCTGTAAGAAGTTTTTTCATATAAATAACCCTTGATTTAACCTTTCTGCTTAATAAAAAAATAACAAAAATAAAATTAAGATGCTTAAACTTATTTTTTAAGTGAAACACGATATTCCGGCCCTGCGTATCATAATTAATCTGCATCCTCATTCTACTGTCGCGGAGAGCAATAATTTGAAAAACTAAAACCGCAGAGCTATGAAAAAACTATTATTAATTTTGGTTCTTTCTGCGTTGTTTCCCCCTCTGACGCGTTCACAGATTATTTACAGTCATAAAATTGATTCCGTAATCAGTTTAATGACCGCCCAGAACATGGGAAGGTACGTCCGCGAATTAAGCGGGGACACCGTTATCATGGTAGGCGGGATTCCGCAGAGAATTATTTCAAGGTACTGGACATCGCCCTACAACCAGGTCGCGGCGCAGTACATACTGGAAAAATTCCAGTCGTTCGGCCTGCAGGCAAGACTGCAGTATAACAGTTCGCATAACGTAAATGTCATAGCAAGAAAAACAGGATACCTTTACCCGAATCTCAAAATCGTAATCGGCGCGCATTATGACAATATCAGGCCTAACATTTCATCTGCCGACACGATGAAAGGCGCGGACGACAACGGGTCCGGGGTGGCTGCTGTTTTAGAAGCCGCGCGACTGCTGGCAAACTATAATCCGAAATTGACAATCGAGTTCGTTGCGTTCGATGAGGAGGAAATCGGATACTACGGCTCGCTCGGCTATGCAGATTCCTGTGTGAATAATCCCAACGAAGATGTTTACGGATGCATAAATATGGATATGATAGCATGGGACGGGAATAATGACGGGCTTATCAGGATAATGACATCGGAAGGATGCGACATACTTGCGGATATGCTTATTAGGTCATACCAGCTTTATAACCTTAACCTTACTCCCCTGAAGTCTTACAACACAGCGGGTTCGGACCACATCGGGTTCTGGCAGCATAACATAGGAGCTATTTCCTCAATCGAGCCGGCAGCCGATTTCCACCCGTATTATCACTCTATGGGGGATGTGTTCAGTCTGCTTAACATGAGTTTCTTCCAGAGGAATGCGCGCTCGAATCTT
>CAIKZJ010000086.1 GCA_903831845.1 uncultured Ignavibacteriota bacterium | reverse complement strand
TTAAATGTAATAAGGGAGCATACAATTATAGAACACAGAAAGAGCGGATTAAACCGATAAGAGCGGATAGAGCATTTTCCCATTTAGACTAAACACAGAAAGAGCGGATTAAACCGATAAGAGCGGATAGAACATTTCTTTTCTTATAAAGGTATCGTTTTATGAATGTTTTTACGAGGAGCGGCCGAAGATTTTCTTTCTGAAGAATAAGAGCCACAGCAATAATACGAGCAAGAACGACAATCCGCTGAACCAGTTGAATCTGAACGGAGATAATTTACTGCCGGCTGAGAGGTTTTTCAGGTCCGAGGTTATTCCCCATGCGACAAAGGCGTCGGCCATCGGGTATTTACCGAGAAGGTACATCCTGCCGTTATCGGAGCCCGTGCTGAATCCGAATCTGTCGATTGTCCTGAACTGATTTTCGCAAAGCCCGGCAAGCCCCAGCGACGCGTATGTGCTTATCATAACTACCGTGCCGGAAAATCCGATACCGAAAATGACAGGTCCCGAATCAATATCGCCTTTGCCGTCGATTCCTTTCGGATATTCCCGCAGATAAGGCAGACCGAGAAATGAGGATGCGAAATTCTTTTCCAGCAATCGATACTGCTCCCAGGCAAAAACCGTATCGATTTCAGTGAGCATCCTTAACGTAAGGCTCATCGAACTGCCTCTGGGTCCTTGAGTTGTCATGCCTGTACCGGGATTCACTTTGTGCGGCACCATTCCTGTCGCGGGATCGAGCCTTGCCTTAACCTTGTTGACCCAGGTAATTACGTCGGAATCATACATACCGCCGAATATCCTGCCGTAATTTTTCAATGAAGCGACTGCTACGAACATATCCGAGGGCCATGTGCTTCCCTGATACGTCTGCATGTAAGGATTCTCTTTTCCGTTAATTATCTGCTTCAGGGCGCTGCACCCGAAGTTATAATCGTTTATCAGGAATTCGTGACCGGCGAAATTCGTATCCAGCATGAGTATTTTCGAGAGCAGGTAATTCTTCCAGCCGAAATAGTAAATACCGCATTCGGGATACAGCGTTTTGTCGAAAGGCAGCTTTGCTCTTTCGGAATTCACTTCCCTGTAAGCGAAAAGCGCCTCGTTCAGCGCCTTGTTCTTAAGCGCCGCGCCGCGTCCGGGATCGGAAAGGGCCAGCTCGCACCATGAAAGACCGTAAAGAGCGTTTATGAAAACGTAACCTTCGGGATATGTGTTCTGCATTCTTTCGCCAAGCTTGTTCTGTTTAAGCTCTTTCTCTATGAAATTGAGGTGCATAACGGCGTCTGTTATTTTGTCGTACGGGTCGACGCTTCTGTAAACAAGCGGATAGTTAAGCCAGACGAGGAATACGGTAACAATAGAGATTAATATGAAGAATACGTATTTCATGTTTTTAAAATAGGACTGTTACATTTAGCAAACAATACTCGATTCCGTCATTTTTCAGTAATGGTATTTATAAATTATTTGCCCGGATAAAGTATACCGATAAAAATTTCCCATTTAATACAATCGGAATTATTGGTAATTTCAGGAGTTAACAAAACAGGATTTAAGGGGTTTATAAAATGGCAACATCCACTTTAAAGTATCTGGGCGATTTAAGGCTCGAGGCAAAACACGAAAAGTCAGGGCAGATTATAACAACCGACGCTCCCACCGACAATCAGGGCAAAGGCGAGGCGTTTTCTCCGACGGATCTGCTGGCAACGTCGTTAGGCCTGTGCATGATAACGATTATGGGTATCGCAGCGAATTCGCACGGGTTTTCAATCGACGGTACCACAGCAGACGTTACAAAAATTATGGGTTCGGATCCGAGACGCGTGAAGGAAGTAGTCGTAAACGTGTATTTCCCGAAGAACAATTACACAGATTCACAGAAACGCATTCTTCAGCATTGCGCTGATACATGTCCGGTTTCGATGAGCCTTAGCAGCGCTCTTAAGCAGAACGTGACACTGCATTTCAATTAATAATTAGTAATTAATAATTAATAATTTAGAGCGTATTTCCCTATGTGCTGAATTCAGCATAAAAAGCGCGCGAAAATGCAACTTTTTTTGTTTTCCCCGTATAATTAAGAAAATGCTGTAAGTATATAATTATTTCCCTGTTTGTAAATTTGATAGCATAAATCAAAAAAAGAATCTCACTAAAATATTTTATAATTTATTTCCCTAAACTAATAAAAATTTTATGCGTTACCTGAAATTACTTCTTGCCTCATTCCTCGTATTCCTGGTTTTTGTGGCAGTATCAAAAGCCCAGCCTATACTGGATAAGAACAACATGAATCCTTCGGTAAAACCCGGGGATGATTTTTTTGAGTATTCGAACGGAACTTGGATGAAGAATAATCCTATTCCTGCCGACATGACAAGGTTCACATCATTCGACGAACTCCGCGAAAGCAATATGAAACAGATAAGAACTATCGTGGAAGAATGCTCTGCGGACAAGAATCTTGTTAAAGGAACCAACAGACAGAAAATCGGCGATTTTTTCGCAAGCGGTATGGACGAGAATAAGATAAACGACCTCGGATACACGCCAATAAAAAAATTCCTGGATGAAATAAAATCTTTGAAGACAAAGGAAGACGCCGTTAAGTACATTGCGAAGATGCACACGCTCGGCACGTACGTTTTATTCTATTTCGGACCCACGACTGACGACAAGAACAGCGCCATGACTATCGGCGGGTTCAGGCAGGGCGGAATGACATTCGGCAACAGAGACTATTACATCAAGGAAGACGACAGGTCAAAGTCTATCAGAGCCGAACTCGTGAAGACAATGACGGCTATGTACAAACTGACCGGATATGATGAAGCAACAGCTTCGGCGAAGGCGAACGCCGTGATGGCGTTTGAAACAAGGCTCGCGAATTCGTCTTTCTCAAACCTCGAACTCCGCAATCCCGAACTCAACTACAACAAGATGAGTTTCGCGGATATGCAGGAAACTGCGAAGGGTTTCGACTGGAAGCTGTATTTCAAAGAAATTGGTCTTGAAAACCCGGGCGATGTCGATCTTGGACAGAAAAAGTTTTTCATCGAACTCGGTCCGACGTTTGAAGCCGTCAGCATGGACGATTTCAAAAGTTATCTCGAGTGGAAAGTGCTTAACGCTTCGGCGCCGTTCCTGAGCAAAGAATTCGTCGACGTTAATTTCGAATTTTTCGGAAAGTTCATGAGCGGCCAGCAGGAAATGAGACCGAGATGGAAACGCGTTCTTGACGTTGTCGACGGCTCGCTCGGCGAGGCTCTCGGCGAACTCTATGTCGCAAAGCATTTCCCGCCCGCGGCAAAAGTAAGAATTAAAGAACTCGTCGCGAATCTTAGGCTGGCTCTTGCCGACAGGATTAAGAATCTTCCGTGGATGAGCGAGGTCACGAAGGTCAAGGCCCTCGAGAAACTCGAAAAGATTACGGTTAAGGTCGGATATCCCGACAAGTGGATTGATTATTCCAAGCTTGATATTTCAAGGGATTCGTATTTCGACAATATAATGAAGGTAAGGAAATTTAATTACGACAGGCGAATCGTCGAGATAGGCAAGCCGACGGACAGAACAAAGTGGGGCATGTCGCCGCAGACAGTCAACGCATATTACAATCCGAGCAACAATGAAATATGCTTCCCGGCGGGCATTTTACAGCCTCCTTATTTCTTTGCTGAAGGCGATGACGCTGTAAACTACGGAGGCATAGGCGTTGTCATAGGACATGAAATATCGCACGGCTTCGACGACCAGGGAAGAAAATACGACAAGGACGGTAACCTCACAGACTGGTGGACGGAACAGGATGCGACCAACTTCGACAAGCAGGCGCAGGTGCTCGTGGACCAGTATAATAATTATTTCGTTCTTGATACTTTCCATGTCGACGGCAAATTTACTCTCGGTGAAAACATCGGCGATCTCGGCGGCGTGATGATTTCTCTCGACGCCTGCAAGCGCGCGTGGGGAAAGAACGCTCCCGCGAAAGAGCTCGAAGGTTTCACCCCGACTCAAAGGTTCTTCCTTAATTATGCCACTATCTGGAGAGGCAACATAAGGGACAAGGAACTTCTCAAGAGACTTAAAGAAGACCCGCATTCGCCTTCGATGGCAAGAGTGAACGGTATAGTTTATAACGTAAACGAATTTTACGAGGCATTCGATATTAAAAGCACAGATAAGAGATATAAGGACCCGAAAGACCGGGCATTCGTCTGGTAAATTCTAAAATCAGTTGATAACAATAAAGGCTGCCCGTGGGCAGCCTTTTTTTCTGGATGAGATAATAAGAATTTGTTTATTTTATTATCCCGTCCATCCATACTTTTCGGCAATTTGAGGGACGCCGTAGATAAGGATAATTTTCGTCAGTACATATCAATGAGCAATTATTATGCCCGAAGAAAGTTAGAAATTTGTCAAAATATCAACGTTTTTACTACGGGCAGGTTATCAAAATGAGAAATGTTTCTCATTTCTGTAAGGATGTTTTGTAGCCCGCGGCTTCAGCCGTGGGTATTTATAATTTAAAAACAAAAACCGTTTAAACGGATTTCAATAATTCATAACTCGTTTTTCCCACGGTTAAAACCGTGGGCGACTATAATGTCTTTCGTGCTGACACGTTACACCTGAAGGTTATTCCCGATTCCGCGAACGACTTTTATGGAATTTGGGATATTGTTTGAATATGAAAATCCATATTTTTATGAACTCTGTATAAAATAATTCAATTTTATGAAGAAAATTCTCTTATTGGTCACAATTCTGCTGCTCCAGTTTTCATTCTTAAAAGAAACTGTGGATGCTTGCACGAATTTTTTGGTGACAAAAGGCGCGTCCGTTGACGGTTCGACGATGATAACATATACTGCCGATTCGCATACTCTTTACGGCGAACTTTATTTCTGGCCCGCTGCGAACTATCCTCCGGGAACAATGCTCGATGTTATCGAATGGGATACCGGAAGACTGCTCGGTCAGATTCCGCAGGTGCCGCATACATACAACGTAATAGGGAATATGAACGAGTTCCAGCTCGCTATTGGCGAGACGACTTACGGCGGAAGGCCCGAACTCGCGGATTCAACCGCTAAGATGGATTACGGCTCGCTGATTTATCTCGCGCTCCAGAGAGCAAGGAACTGCAGGGAAGCGATTAAAGTGATGACGCAGCTGACTGAAGAATACGGATATTGCAGTGAAGGTGAGTCTTTCTCATTGTCAGACCCGAATGAAGTATGGATAATGGAAATGATAGGCAAGGGTGTCGGAAACAAAGGCGCGGTATGGGTTGCGGTCAGGATACCCGACGGTTACGTTTCGGGACATGCCAACCACGCGAGAATAAGACAGTTCCCGCTGAACGATACGATGAACTGCTACTATGCCAAGGACGTGATAACGTTTGCTAAGTCAAAAGGATATTTCAACGGCAAAGACGAAGAATTTTCTTTCTCCGATACTTACGCGCCGGTGGATTTTGAAGCCGCGAGATTCTGCGAGGCGAGAGTCTGGGCGCTTTTCAACAAGGTATCGAAGGGTATGGATAAATATCTGGATTACGCCAAAGGCGAAAACCTCAAGAACAGAATGCCGCTCTGGGTGAAACCCGAAAAGAAGCTTTCTGCTTACGACGTGATGAACTCAATGAGAGACCACTACGAAGGAACCGATCTTGACATGACTAAGGATTTCGGCGCGGGTCCTTATACCTGTCCGGTGAGATGGAGACCTCTTACATGGAAAGTGGACGGCAAGACATATTTCAACGAGAGAGCTATATCGACACAGCAGACAGGATTCTCGTTCGTAACGCAGTCGCGTTCCTGGATGCCCGAAAATCTCGGCGGTATATTCTGGTACGGCGTCGATGATAATTATACGACGGTATACACTCCGATGTACACGGCGATAAAGCAGGTGCCGCCTACTTTTGCCGTCGGCAACGGCGATATGATGACGTTCAGCGATTCTTCGCTCTTCTGGGTTTTCAATCAGGTATCAAATTTCGCCTACACCAGGTATAAAGATATGATCCTCGATATTCAACCAGTTCAGAAAGAGCTCGAACAGGGTTATATGAACAGCATACAGGATATAGATAAGACGCTGATAGAACTTAATCAGAAAGACCCCGAAACGGCGAGGGATTTTCTAACCGACTACTGCCTGAAAGCGGGCAAGAACACGTTCGACAGATGGAAAAATCTTTACGGTTTCCTTTTCACGAAGTACATGGACGGAAATATCAAAACATCGGTATCAGGCAGCAGAATTCCGAAAGTTTCGCAGCCGGGATACGGACCCGAATGGTACAAGGAACTTGTACGTATAACGGGAGATAAGTTCAGGGAAAAGGGCTCGGGAAGCCACTAACGATTAGCAGTTAACATTTAGCAGTTAGCTATTAGAGCCAAAGCTAACAGTTTGTCATTCCCGCGTAAGCGGGAATCCATATACGAAGACAGGGTTTTGATTTTTTATAAAAATCAAAACCCTGTCTGTTTATTGTATCACGGGTCAAGCCCGGATGACAGATTGTTGTTCTAATTGTTAACTGTTAACTGCTAATTGAAACAAGGTATTCTTTGAACTTCGAAAATGCTTTTGCCCTGTGGGAGATTTTGTTCTTCTCTTTCAGGTCGAGTTCAGCGAATGTCTTGTCGTAGCCGGACGGTAGGAATACCGCATCATATCCGAATCCTTTTTCGCCCCGTTCCTCTTTAAGGATAGTCCCTTCGCAGCTTCCTTCAAAGAACATGTATTTGTCCTTATCGAAATAATAACAGACCACGGTTTTAAATCTTGCGGTTCTTTTATCGTCAGGGATTCCCGACATATTTTCAAGAAGTTTATGCCTGTTATCCGCGTAAGTTACGTTTTCGCCCGCATACCTGGAAGAATAAACGCCCGGGTCTCCGTTAAGCGCGTCCACGAAAAGTCCCGTATCGTCCGCCGAACACGGAATTCCGGCCGCATTCCATATTTCCGATGCTTTCTTAAGCGCGTTGCCTTCGAGAGTATCCTTATCCTCTTCCACTTCGATGTCCAGGTTCAAATCCTTCAGTGTAAGAACATCTATATCAAGGGAAACGAGTATGTTTCTGATTTCCGTTACCTTGTCTCTGTTGTTTGTCGCCAGTAATAGTTTACCTGCCATTTTTATTCTCTGCGTTTATGAAATCTTCTTTATACTGCAGCTGATACAGTTTGTAATACAATCCGCGTTTGTTAAGAAGCTCCTGATGATTCCCGGATTCCTTAATCTCGCCCTTGTGCATAACGATTATTTTATCGCATTCCTGAATCGTTGAAAGCCTGTGCGCTATTATAATCGACGTTCTGTCCTTGATAAGTTTCTCTGTCGCCTTCTGAATCAGGATTTCCGTTTCCGTATCAACGGAAGACGTTGCCTCATCAAGAACGAGTATCTTAGGGTCGTAAGCAAGGGCCCGCGCGAACGATATGAGCTGCCTCTGTCCGACGGAAAGCGTCGTGCCTCTTTCGTTGACTTTATGGCGAAGGCCGTCGGGCAGTTCGTCGATGAATCTTCTTAGCCCTGAATTGTCGAGAGAAGACTCGATTTTCTCATCGGAAATTTCCGCGTTGTCGAGGTCGATGTTGTACCTGATGTCGCCGGAGAAAAGGAATACGTCCTGAAGAACTACGCCTATGTTTTCCCTCAGCTCTTTCTGCGAAAGACTGCGAATGTCAGTTCCGTCAAGCGTTATGCTGCCCTTGTTCACGTCGTAGAACCTGTTTATAAGGTTGATGATCGTCGTCTTTCCTGCTCCTGTGTGCCCGACAAAAGCGACTTTCTCTCCTGCCTTAATCTTAAAATTTACGTTCTTCAGAACGTAATCATCGTCGTTGTAGGCGAACCACACGTTCCTGAACTCGATTTCGCCTCTTACATCCTTAATCCTGACCGGGGTCTCCGGGTCCTTAATAGGATTTTCGGTATCGAGCAGGTTGAAAATCCTCTCGCTGGATGCCATTGCTGTCTGAAGTATGTTGTACTTCTCCGCGAGATCGCGTATCGGCCTGAAGAACATTTCGGTGTACTGTACGAATGAAATTATGACGCCCACAGAGACTGCGGACTGCAGCACCTGTCCGCCTCCGTACCATATGATTAGGCCGACGGCAGTCGCGCCGAGAAGCTCGACGACAGGGAAGAACAAAGCGTAATACATTATGCTTTTCTTGTTCTCGTCGGTATGTTCCCTGTTTATTTTCTCGAATTCGTTAATTGTTCTTTTTTCCTTGCCGAAAAGCTGAACTATTGAAATTCCCGTTATGTGTTCCTGTATGTATGAGTTAATCGAGGCGATAAGCCCGCGGATTTTCCTGTAAGAATTCCTTACCGATTTCCTGAATACCGACGTGGCGTAAATAAGAACCGGAAGGACCGAAAGCGTGACAAGTGTCAGCTTGACGTCGAGCGAAAACATGAAATACAGAATCCATAGTATTGTCAGAACATCACCGAAAGCTGTAACAAGTCCGGATGAGAAAACTTCGTAAAGGACTTCCACGTCGTTTGTCACCCTCGTTACCAGCCGTCCTATCGGATTGTTGTCGAAGAATTTCAGGTTAAGGTTTATTACGTGCTTGTATATTTTCTTCCTTAAGTCGAAAATAATTTTCTGTCCGATCCAGCTTGTAAGGTACGTCATTGCGTACTGAATGAACCCCTGAAGTATCAGCGTGGTTATCAGGAGTATTATTATTTTCTGCAGGCCGGGAATGTTCTTGTTCACGATGTTGTCGTCAACCGCTATCTGCGTAAGACGCGGCCGCACGGCCGAAAGCGCAGCAATGAATATTGTAAGCGACGTCGCAAGCGCGATGTACCACTTGTAAGGCCTGAAATACTGAAGCAGTCTCCTGAACAGAACGGAATCTATCGGTTTGCCGAGAGCTTCATCTTCCTTCTTATGCACGATTTTCTTTACTGTCATATCACATCTCCTCGATTTCCTCTTCAAGCAGCTGCCTGACGTGAATGTTGTAATAAAGTCCTTTTTTCTCCAGAAGCTCGTCGTGCGTTCCCTGTTCGGCTATCGTGTGATTATCTATTACGATTATATTGTCGAGATTTTTCAAAGTTGATATTCTGTGCGAAATAATTATCGTCGTCCTGTCTTTGAGTACGTCTTTAAGACCCTGCAGGATTTCCTCTTCCGTGTTTGTATCGACCGCCGACAGCGAATCGTCGAGTATAAGAATATCGGGACGTTTGTATACAGCTCTCGCTATTGATGTCCTCTGCTTCTGACCGCCCGAAAGAGTGACTCCTCTTTCGCCTATTACTGTCCTGAACTTATCGGGAAACATGTTTACATCCTTATACAGTCCTGCGATTTCGGACGACCGGATGACGTTATCCCCGTCAGAAATGTCCGCGGAGTAAGATACGTTGTTGCCGACAGTATCCGAGAAGAGGAATGATTCCTGAGGCACGACTCCGATCGATTTACGCAGAACGTTCACAGGCACAGATTTAATATCGTTGCCGTCAATCAGGATTTCACCTTCGTTGACTTCATAGACACGGGGTATCAGGTTAATAAGCGTTGTCTTGCCGCATCCCGTATGCCCGATTATTCCGAGGCTGCTGCCTTCGGGTATGTTAAGGTTAATGTTTTTCAGAACGTAAACATCCGTAGAAGGATATTTAAAATTAACGTTCCTGAACTCGATTTTTCCTTTTATCGATTTTATATTTTTATCGCTGATTTCTGAATCCTCGACTGCAGGTTTCGTGTTTCTTATTTTCATTATCCTGTCCATTGATGGAGAAGCTCTCTGAACGAGATTAATAACCCATCCGAAAGCTATCATCGGCCAGGTAAGCTGTCCGAGATAAACTATGAATTCGGTCACATTGCCGAGCGACATAGTGCCTTTTATCACTTCCATGCCTCCGAAATAAACGACTATGATGACTGAAAGGCTCGTAAGCAGAAACATCATTGGAAAAGAATATGACTGTATCCTGGCCAGCGACAGGCTTTTTCCCTGGTAATCCGCCGACACTTTGTTGAACCTTTCGATTTCGGAAAGCTCGCGGACGTAAGATTTTACAACTCTTATCCCGGCGAAATTTTCCTGTACCTTCGTTGTAAGCTGCGAAAAAGATTCCTGCACTTTCTGCGAGCGGCCGTATACGGTCTTCATGACTTTGTAAACAAGAAGCGTTATAAGCGGAAGGGGAATGAGCGCGAGAAGCGATATCTTCACGCTTATGCCGAACATTATTATCAGCGTCACCACCGTGCGCAGGAAAGTCTGTATCGAATACATTATTCCGGGCCCGAGAAAATTCCGTATGTTGTTAATGTCGTTTGTCGCGTGAGCCATGAGATCGCCAGTGGAATTTTTATCGAAAAATTCTTTAGGCAGCGTCATTAAATGCTCGAAAAAATCGTGACGCAGGTCGTTCTCGATCTCCCTGGACGCGACGATTATGGTCCTCCTTGTAAGGAAAAGGAAAACTCCGCCTGTCAGGATCAGCGTAACGCTTAAAAGACCGTAATATATGTATGAATTATGTGTTGTTTTGTTGGTTATCTCATCGACTGCGCTTCCGATTACCATCGGATACATGCTTTGCAGAAAAATGCTTACCGTTACAAACAGCGTCCCGAGTATAAGTTTCCATTTCCTCGCTTTAAGGTATGGCAGTAAGGGCAAAAGTGATTTCATAAAGTCAAATTAACCATTCTTTACAATTAAAGAAATTTATATATACATTCATTTAATATTGAAAAATTTGTATTTTGTATATACTTTATTGTAACAATTTGTCCGCATATTAAGTTAGTGAAAAAAGGTATTTCAATATTAATCATTCTGATGCTTGTATTCAATTCTGCGGGTTACGTTCTTATGTATTTCCAGCTGAAATACTTTTTTAAGAAAGAAGCATTCGGAAAACTTGAAAATTATGTGGATAACGAAGAGCTTACTGTGATCAGGATGAAAAAACAGGATTTCGACGTGAGAGCGGGCGATTTTGTTATGATAGGAGATAACGAGTTAAAGTATTTCGGAAAGTTCTACGATATCTCGAGCATCAGGACAGACGGCGACAGCGTCGAAATAGTCTGCCTCAGCGATGAAAACGAAAGCAGGCTTGATGAAGTTTTCGAGCTTTTCTTCAGTCTGAACATTATTGACAAATTTTCTAAAGGCGCATCGAGCAATATATTAAAGAATCTGATTACCGATGCGAACATTCCAAACGAGTTTAACGGCGGCTTATCTTGGAGAGAGGATAAGTGCTTTAATTTCATTTTTGTTCCTGTTTTGAAAATCTTTTATGATGTGCCGACGCCGCCCCCCAAGACCTTGTCTTAGTTTTTTTTACCGCCCTCATCTTTTAATCCCGAAATAAAAACCGTAATTATCCTTCAGACAATAAAAAACCCTTTAAATTTTAAGCATTAATTTTTTCGGGGAATGAAATTTATTCGGGTGCCCCGCAAGCAGAGCACCCTTATGAAGTCTATAATTTTCCTATGAAAATCGAAAGTCCCGCGTAGAACTTGAAGTAAGCCATATTTCTGTTCGATGAAAGGTTGGGGTTGAGCGCCGTGTTTGCCTTATCGAGAAGATACATGTACCAGCTCGCGTCCGTCATCTCGGAAGATTTTCCGAAAAGGTTCGGCATAGTAAACCTTGTCCCCACGTGAAAACCCATATTCTCCTGGAATTTATACGAATACGATACGTTAGCTCCGAGTCCCGTTCGCAGATTCGATTCATATGTAGTATATGTTTCGGACTGGCCGTAAATAGTCTGATAAATGCGGCCTGTGATGATGTTTATATTGTAATCGAGACCGAAGTTGAACGACGATCTGCTGTTCCTGTCTGTATATACGCCGAGTTCGCAGCCCATAGCAAGATAGGGCATGTTCATACGGAGATTGCTTACGCCGCCGAGCGTCTGAACAGTCGAATATTCCGTAACGTACGGAAACCCTATCGATACCTCGCCCGTGCTTCTGTACAGCGCAAAAGCCCTGCTGTCGTCGTTAACGAAGTGTGTATATCCGAGCGTGAGATAGGGGCGCAATTGTATTCTTTTGTTCTGGTACACTCCGAACTTGAAATTCAGCGCGGTTCCGAAACCTATGTTCGTTCCGTAATCCTGAAAAGCCCAGAGTCCGCGTATCCCGTCGCTTCCTTTAAGGTCCATTATCGGGAGGTCGAACGAGCCTGTAGTCTCGATAGTCAGCAGAGGCTTGTTCTTTTTAGTCGTGAGCACGTTTTCCTGAGAGAATGAATTACCGGTAAGCAGAAAAGCGGCAAGCATAAAAAGTATGGTCTTTTTCATAAAAGTAATTATTTTATGACAGTCCGCGCGTCAACCCGGACAAAAAATTATTTTATCAGAAGTAACTTTTTTGTTTCTTTTACGAAAGTGTTTGACTTACCTGTAAGGTCCCTTACGGATAATTCGTAAAAATATACACCAGATGAAAGGTTGTCGCCTGTAAATCTGAGATTGTACTTTCCGCTGTTCTGGTACCCGTTGAACAGTCTTCTGATTTCCCTTCCGTTTATATCGAAGACCCGCAGAACCACGTAGCTGTTGGTTTTCAGCTCGTATGAAATATTTGTCTGCGAATTGAAAGGATTGGGGTAGTTTTGTTCAAGTGTGAATTTTTCCGGCACTTCAGAGACCTGATTCTGAATGCCTATAAGAGCCGAATTGTATTTAAGTATTTTTCCGTAAGAGCAGAAAGCGTAACCGTGCCTTGCATCGGTGAATAATACGTTGTTGACTTCGGCTGAATCGGGAGTAGCGAATTCAGTCCATGTATATCCCGAATCCAGGGAATAAATGAATTTTCTCGCGAACCCGAGCGGCGTCCATGCTTCGTATTTTGTCCTGTAAGCCATCTCTGACGGAAAACCGAAAAATCCGAGATATGTGTATTTCCAGTTCGCGCCTGAATTTGTCGTCGAAACCACGCTCGGTCCGTATTCGAAATCCCCGGTCATGCATATTATGCGCATCGAATCCAGGAAATAAACGCTCCATGCGGGTTCCGCCGCTATCAGAGTCGGTATCCAGCGTATGCCCCTGTTAGTCGTTCTCCACACAATGCCCGCGAAATCCATTTGCCCGCCGCACGCATATCCGAAATCGTTGCTGTAGAAAGTGAAATTGTTTACGGGAAACTGTGATACCATTATTGAGTCTATTTGAACGTCGAGCCATGTCGCGCCCGCGTCTGTAGT
>CAIKZJ010000085.1 GCA_903831845.1 uncultured Ignavibacteriota bacterium | reverse complement strand
ACAAAAACAATAAGTTTTTAAAATGGAAGAAAAAATAATTTCTAAACAAAATCTCTTAAACCTCTGCAGGGATATCGTCGCGGACGGTCACAACCTCATTGCGCCGGGCAAGACGGAATACGGCGTCGTTCAGGATACATCGCAGATAGTTCTCGATACTTCGTCAAAGCCGACGAAAGCGTCGTACAAGACTTTCGTGTTTCCGAAAGCCGAACCGATACTTTATTACAAGCGCGGGAAAAACGACGTTCAGATTCTAGACGCGGAGCCGGAACAGAAGAAAACGGTAATACTGGGAGCGAAACCCTGCGATACGAATTCATTCAATATTCTCAGCAAGGTATTCAACTGGGATTACAAGGATGATTTCTTCAACTACAGGGTAAAGAATTTCATTGTTATCGGGATGATGTGCGAGTTCATGGACAAGTTCTGTTTCTGCACCTCGGTCGGTTCTTCTCCGGTATCGGAAAAGGGTTCTGACCTGTTCCTTATTCCGTTAGACGCGGAAAATTATGCTGTAAGAATCGTGACTGAAAAGGGAAAAGAACTCATCGACAAGTATTCTAAATATCTGACGGAAGGTAATCCCGCGAAGTCGAAAGAAGTTGAGGAAAAGGTGAAACATCCCGAAATCGCGTTCGACAGTCAGCAGGTTCATGACTGGCTCGCGAAGAATTTCGAACATCCGAAATGGGAAGGAATAGGAGACATGTGTCTTTCCTGCGCCCAGTGCGCATTCGTATGTCCAGTCTGCCACTGCTTCGACATAGTCGACGAGGATTACTCGTACACCGAAGGCCGCAGAATGAAAAACTGGGACGGATGTCAGTTCGGACATTTCACGCTTCACGCCTCCGGACATAACCCTAGAGACATACAGGGGAAACGTTACAGGCAGAGAGTCAACCACAAGTTCAAATATTACGTCGATAAATTCGGAGAAATACTTTGCACGGGATGCGGAAGATGCTCGAGGGGATGCGCCGTAAGCATTGACATCAAGGAAATAGTAGCGGACTGCAAGGATTAAATTAAAAAAGAAAAAGTTTTAACATGGAAAACATATATAAACCATACTTAGCGGTAATAAAGGAAATAATAGACGAAACACCGGACACCAAAACGTTCAGGCTTCAGTTAAAGGACCCCGAAGTCGCGAAGGCATTCAACTTCAAGGCGGGGCAGTTTGCGGAATACGGCGTATTCGGAGAAGGCGAATCGACTTTCTGCATCGCGTCTTCGCCAACACGTCCGGAGATGATTGAATGTTCGTTCAAGGTTTACGGAAAAGTAACGCAGGCATTGCGCAGGCTGAACGAGGGCGACACGATCGGATTCCGCGGACCATACGGCAACTGGTTTCCACTCGAAGAACAGAAGGGGAAAAACGTCGTGTTTATAGCGGGCGGTATCGGACTTGCTCCTGTCCGCTGCGTCATAGACAACGTTCTTGACTGGAGAAAAGATTTTAAGGATGTCACTATTATATACGGCGCGCGTTCCGTCGGCGACCTGGTTTATAAATACAAACTGAAAGAATGGAAAGAAATGCCGGACGTGAAGACGGTTATTACGGTCGACCCGGGAGGGGAATCGGACGGCTGGGACGGCGAAGTCGGTTTCGTACCCACGATAGTCGAAAAAATCGCGCCGAAGGCTGAGAATACAATCGCGGTTATCTGCGGACCTCCGGTGATGATTAAGTTCACGATGCCCGTTCTGAAGAAACTCGGATTCAGCGACGAAAATATTTTTACAACGCTTGAGAACAGGATGAAATGCGGGCTCGGAAAGTGCGGCCGCTGCAACGTAGGAGGAGTCTATGTCTGCAAGGACGGTCCCGTTTTCAACTACGCGCAGTTAAAAGAACTGCCCGACGAATTTTAAAGCAGAAAGATACATATATTAATAAAAGGCCGGTACTTTCAAACGCCGGCCTTTTTCTTAACACTTCGCGGTTCATCAGTCTTTTGCAGGATATTTATAAGCAATAACGAAAAAGTATCTATATCCTTTTAGTTTATTCAGGCTTTCAATACTATTGCTGCAGCTTCCTGCTTCCCTCAAAGCCGAATTGCAAAGCATAAATCATTTATACACAACAAGCGGGAATGTTTGACTCGAAGTTTAAAGCAGAAAATCTCTCTTCGCGGTAAATTTCTATTATCAGTTTGCCTATGGAAAAAGAGTTGATACAGGAAAAATGGTTCTAATAAAATAAATATGTTCAAAAGGCGATGATATGAAGAGGTCTGTTAATATCTCTGCTTGTTTATGTAATAACAAACCTTTTTTAGACAGAATAATTCTTTACAAGGAAATTATCACCCGAAATTGTTAAATTAATTTATTAGGTTTGCATTATGATAAACACAAAGGGAACAACTGTTCTGATTACCGCCGCACTAATAATATCGGCAGCTCTTTTCTGCTATATTGCCGTTCCCGCATGTACCAAGAACACACGGAACAATGTACGTATTGAATTTTTAAGACAGAGTTCCTCCGGCAGAGATACATTCACTAACTGTATCTTTAATTCTTCGTTCAAGGAAATCAGCGATTACTGGCATTTGGGCGAAAAACTGCATATTAACTCCAACCTGGAACGCTATAAGGATCTTAATTTCAACGCCGTTCAAATTTACGATGATATTGGAAATGATTATTATGGTAAACCTGAACTGCCGTTAAAAGATGTCAACACGAAACGCTTTAGAGATTTTCTCGACTCTATTAAAGGCGGCGGTTTCTACGGATTCATCGAAAGAAGCAGAATCAGTCGTTTTTGCTACGGGCAAAGATTAGTTTATAAACCTGCTCCGGATAAAAATAACACGACATTTAATTACGGATTTGTTTACCGGAAAAGCGAAAGAGGTAACTATGAAACAGACAATGGAAGAAAAGTTATTCACGCGGTTCCAAATCAATCTTACGGTAAATCAGATTCTGGATACCTTTGCAGAGATATTTATGAAAATCTTCAGCACACAGACCTTTTTGATTTCAGGCAGAATGATAAAGGAATGTGGTTCATAAAACCTGTTATGAAGATTCCTGAGGGAACCCAGGCCTCAAAAAGAGTCGTGAGAATTGAAGTCGTACCTTTTGCCGGAGGAAACCCCGTGAAAAGCATTATAATCAACGCCGGAAACTTTACGGGCGAAGGGTATAATGAGATATATACAGGCCTTCAGACGCCGCTGACCGTTTCCGGAAACACAAACCCCGGAGAATTGAATTTCGGCAGAGATGATAAATGGTGGGAATGGGAAGCGACCTGCAAGGTTGATTTCCGCGTGTTCTGGTACGGGGAGTGTGAAGTATGGTTCGAGAAGATGATTGTTGACGACGAGATTGCGGATAAACTTTTTAATCCGGCATTAAAATCCGAGAACGACTTAAGCTTAAAACAGGAAGCTGAAAATTTTGCAGGCTATGGAGGATTATACTCTTTCTTTGTGGACGAAGTCTGCGTTTCGCAATATCCTTGTATTAAATATGTATTTGATAAACTTAAGGAGTACAATCCGGCGTCGAAACTTTCAATTGCTGTCACGAATTATCTTCATGTCCACGGACTTAAAAACGATACTTTAAGCTATAATATTTATCTGGAACAGGTAAAACCGACGTTTCTTCAGGATGACCACCATGGAATTCTTTGCGGCGAAACGAAGCTTCCTCCAACAATAAATATCACCGATAAAGCCGTTCCTGTTTCATGGAAAGCTAAAAACTATGAAGAGTATAATACGGAGTTACAGAATAAGGTCCTTGGAGGAAAAGAAGACGTTACCGCTCCGAATGCGGCGGGGTCTCTGATTTATGAGTTACGGAAAATTAAAGATTGTATTGATCAGTATTCTCCCGGGACAAAATTTATAGCACAGCCGCAGATTCACGGATTCATATATTCTGATACCGTAAAAGGAGGGTATGTAAGCGGCGCAAGAGAGCCCACTAACGGAGAAATACAGGTTCAGGCAATGGTTTCGATTGCGCATGGCGCTAACGGTTTGTGCTGGTTCATATATAACAGCCGGATTTGGAAAACCGAATTGTCAGGCAAACCGATTTTATCAATGCTTGGAATTTTAAACCCTGAAGACGCTTATTCGAAACGAGAGCAAAACTGTTACGGTGAAAATAAATGGAAATACGTTTCCGAAGTGAACGGAAAAATAATGAAATGGATTCCCGTTCTTGAAACTTTGCACTGGGTAGACGGTTTCAGTGTTCATCAGAACGGCCCGGATAATTACTTTATCGAAGATATAAGAAGTGTTTGCAGAAACAAGGAAGGATTGTTTATTAGTAAAGGATTTACCGGTAGCCCAGATAAAATTCTTTACTGGGAAGAGGGATTCTTTATTCCCAAAGATAAATCAGACAGAAGTTTGTATGTGCTGTTTGTCAACAGAAGGTGCGTTCCCGAAACAGAACCAGGGGCGGGAGATATCAGAATGCTTACAATAAGATTTAAACCGGGAGAATTAAAGAACTCTGACAAATGGAGAATTATTGATCTGAATAATAACCGTGCTGTCGAATTCAACAAGAACAATCAGGGGGAAGGCGGATACGTTATGCTTGGAAGCAATCCCGGCGATTTGGGCTATTTTGAACCCGGAGAAGGCAAATTATTCAAACTGGAACCCGTTAACTAATATTATTTGATTGTGCTAAAAAGCCGGTATTAACCAATACCGGCTTTTTATATTAAATATCAAACATCAAAATTCAAAAAACGAATTAAAAATATAATAGTTTATTTTGTATTCGCTCTGATTGTCAACTGTTAAATGCCAATTGAATTATATTTCGACGTTGACTCCGATTCCTTTCGCCAACGCTCTTTCGTAAACCACCTTTGCAGTAGCAACATCCTGAATTGCAAGTCCGTTTGATTTGAACAACGTAATTGCCTTATCGTCTTTCCTGCCGTCTTTTTTTCCGGTTATTATTTCGCCGAGTTCCGCGTAGAAGTGGTCTTCCTTTATCGCTCCTTCCTTTATCGGGATGAGTATGTCGCCGGCTTCGCTGAAGCACGCTTCGCGGGAATCGCCTATGAAAAGAGAGCGTTTTATTGTTTCGGTGTCAAGTTCGCGCATTGCGGGAGCGTGGCTGCCGATGCCGTTTATGTGAGTTCCTTCCTTTAATTTCTTTCCGTCGAAGAGCGGGTCGGCAGATGAAGATGCGGTGCAGATAATGTCTGCCGACAACACCTCATCGGCTGAAGCGGCTTTATTAATTTGGATACCAAGTTTCGCGCTCATTTCTGAAACGAACTTGTTCATTGCCTCGTCTGATATATCAAAAACTATCGCGCTCTTTATATCCCTTGCCGTTGCAACAGCCCAGAGCTGCATTTTTGCCTGAACGCCCGCGCCGAAAATACCCACGACCTGCCCTTTGTCTTTACGCGCAAGATATTTAGTCGCAACGCCGCTTGCCGCGCCGGTTCTTACGGCGGTAAGATAACCGCCGTCCATTATGCAGACTACGTCGCCGGTATTAATATCCTGAAGCAGGACCTTTCCGATAGTCGTAGGCATATTGAATTTCTTCGGATTGTCTTTGTAAACAGTAACGACCTTGCAGGCAAGCGCGCCCATTTCTTTAAGGTATGCCGGCATGTACAGGGATATTCCGTCGGGCGGTTTTATTCCGGTCCTTAAGGGAAGAACAGCTGAACCGTTTGCAAGCTCCGCGAAAGCTTTTTCTACGACATCCATGCAGTCTTTCATTTCAAGCACGGAGATAACGTCACTGCGGTTAAGTATTAATGTCATTTTAAACTCCTGTCTTATTTGTGATTTGAGAATTTATTGTCAAAGATAGATAAGCAAAAATACGGAGATAATACGAGTATAAAAAATCAAAAATCAAACTTAAAAATATAACATTCAAATCATATATTTTGATAGTACAGCACCCGTTAACCCGCCCTCCCGCAGCGTTTTTTCAAATTGTTTTTAATCGCCATTTAGATTATTTTTCTTGGTTAAGCGGGAGTAAAACGGCGGAAAACAATGTAGTTCGCGGTTAAAAACTTACATGCTTAAAGGCATAAAATTACAAGAATTTATGCTGAGAGTAATCGTTTGAAATATTCCCGCGTCAAAAAATAAATTAAACATTTAAAAGTATGAAGATTAAATCGATTGTCTTGGTTTCCATTACTCTTATTTCCATCTCCCTGCTTTCACTCGCATTTTATTCATGCGGAAAAGGCTCAGGAGACGTCATTAAAATAGGAGAGTTCGCTTCACTGACGGGCAGCGAAGCAACATTCGGAATCAATTCCGACAACGGAATGAAACTTGCCGTCGAAGAAATTAACAACGCGGGCGGAGTACTCGGAAAGAAAATTGAACTGATAACGGAAGATAATCAGGGCAAGCCGAACGAAACGCAGACAGTCGTTCAGAAACTTATAAACCGCGACAAGGTTGTAGCAATCCTCGGCGAGGTTGCCTCGTCGCGCAGCAAGGCAGCGGCGCCGTTATGCCAGCAGAACAAAATCCCGATGATAACGCCTGCGTCGACAAATCCGGAAGTAACGGCCATAGGCGATTACATTTTCCGCGTCTGTTTCATAGACCCGTTCCAGGCAACCGTGATGAGCAAGTTCGCTCTGAACTCAATGAAGGTAAAGAAAGTAGCGCTGTTAATAGACCAGCGCAACGCTTATTCTACCGGACTTGCGGAAAGTTTCAAGAAGACATTTGTTGAAATGGGCGGGGAGATTATTGAAGAGCAGAAATATTCGGCCGGCGACAAGGATTTCAAGGCGCAGCTGACAGCGATTAAATATAAAAACCCTGAAGCCGTATTCATTCCCGGATATTACACCGATGTCGGTCTTATAGCGATTCAGGCGCGCGAGATCGGAATCAACGTCCCGCTGTTCGGCGGCGACGGATGGGAATCGGAAAAACTTACAGAAGGAAAGGCAAAGGACGCTCTCGAAGGATGCTTCTTCTCGACGCATCTTTCGATGGACGATCCAAGCCCTCTCGTACAGGATTTCATAAAAAAATACAGAACGAAATTCAACAAGGAACCGGATGCCATGTCTGTGCTGGGTTACGACGCTGCGATGCTGATGTTCGACGCCATAAAGAGAGCCGGTTCGACTGACGGAGATAAGATAAGGCAGGAGCTTGCGAAGACAAAGGATTTCAAGAGCGTTTCGGGAAACATAACAATAAACGAACAGCGCAACGCAGTAAAGCCCGCTGTAGTGCTTGAAATAAAAGACGGAAAATTCAAATATAAAGAGACAATAGCCCCATGACGGAATTAATTCAGCAGTTCATAAACGGACTGTCTCTCGGAAGCATTTACGCGCTTATTGCGCTCGGCTATACGATGATATACGGCATACTCAGGTTTATCAACTTCGCGCACGGCGACGTTTTCATGATAGGCGCGTTCTCGGGATATTATCTTGCAATACTTTTCAGTTTCACAACTTTCACCGGCGGCGCATCAGTGTTCATGGCCGTGGCAATTCTTCTGGCTTCGATGGTTGTGTGTTCGATACTCGGATTCACGATTGAAAAGCTCGCTTACAAGCCGTTAAGAAATTCACCCAAACTGACAATACTCATAACCGCTATCGGCGTGTCTCTGTTTCTTGAATATGCAGGACAGCTCGTTTTCGGCGCTGATCCGAAATCGTTTCCGACTCTTCTCGAGAACAAACAGATAATGAACATCGGAGGCGCGACTGTGTTTTCAAACTCTATTGTTGTCATAGTCGTATCCGCGATCCTTATGATAATACTAAGGCTTATAGTAATGAGGACTAAAATGGGAACGGCAATGCGCGCGGTATCTTTCAATCATACAGTAGCAAGTCTGATGGGTATAAACATCAACAGGGTAATAAGCTTCACTTTCATACTCGGTTCATCTCTCGCCGCTGCCGCAGGGATATTGTTCGGTCTCAACTACCCGAAGATAGACCCGCTTATAGGAATTATTTACGGGCTTAAAGCTTTTGTCGCCGCGGTGCTCGGAGGTATAGGCAACATACTCGGCGCGGCCCTGGGAGGCATGATACTTGGAATTGTCGAGACGTTTGTTTCGGGTTATCTGTCGTCGACATACAGAGACGCAATCGCATTCGGAATACTTATAATAATACTCCTTTTCAGGCCGACGGGTCTGCTCGGCAAAAAGGAAATAGAAAAGGTCTAAAATCTGCAGAAATAAGTGTTTTTTGTTGCGGCTTCCGGTATTTAACCGGGAGCCGGGAACAAAAAAGAGGTTTCCCGTGTATTTCCTTTAAGAAACATCTTGATAGTATTTTAAGAAACTAATAAAATAATAATTTAATCCCGCTATGAAAAACTTAATTTTAGTGTTCGCTGTGTTATTCTTATTTCAGTCTGCGTTTGCCCAGACTGTAAAGGAGAAGAAATTATTCGAAGGCAAAGACATAGAAACGTATTCGCTTTATGATTTCAGGTTTGATGAAAAATCCGGCACATACGTCTACTCGAAATCGGATACAATCACCTACAAAACAAAACTTATCAGCAACAAAGGAAATTCGGACGAGTACAATAACATCGGCTCTTATTACGCACAGTTCGATAACAGCGGAAACTATTACGTGAGCGGCAGCAATACATTAGCAAACAATGCAAATCAGTATTTCTTTCTCAGGAACGGCGTGAAACTTAAAACGTTCGAAAATATAAATGAACCTATCAGCAAAAACGGCAATAACATTTATTTTGTCGCGCGCGAGAACGGCAAGGATTTTCTGGTAGTTTACAATACCGTGTCGGGCGAATTCCAGTATGGCAATAAATACGACACAATAAATTATGTTTACATAAAAAATACGGGATACGCCGAGGGTGAACCCATGTACGAACTGGGTTTCACAAAAAACGGCGAGCCGTATTATCACGCCTGCAAGGACGGAAAGCAGATGATAGTCGTAGGCAGCACCGAAATGAAAAAATACGACGAAGTTCAGTATTACAACGTCATTCAGGACAAGAACGGAACAGTGTGCTATTCGGCTAAGAACGTTGTTGGAGGAAAGAACGAATATTGTTTTGTTCAGGGAGAGAAAGAATACAGGAAATTTACGAGCGTAAACATGCCGGTTGTATTCGACGCTTCCAACGTGCCTGTTTACAGCGCTTCTGACACACCCGAAGATTATCCGATGGATCAGTTCGTTGTAAAAGGAAACGACATTGTCAGCAAAAGATTTTCAAGAGGCGTGTATGATATATTCATAACCCCTTCCGGCAAGACAGCTTACAACGGTACGGATACGCTTGCGGACGGAAGCTTTGTAAATACGCTAATAGTCGACGGCAAGGAGATCGCCAGATACACTTCAATATTTGAAATTAAGTTTAAGAGCAACGATCAGCCTGTTTTTGTGGCAAGCAATCCGGCGAACGAATCGTTTGTCGTAGACGGCAGCAAGCAGGTTTCCGACAAGTACGGCTATATTTACGATCTCGAGATAAGGCCGGACGGCAGCCTTTCGTACACCGGAGTCAATTACGGAAATTACGAACAGAAAATTCCGGATAAGTATTACTTCGTTAACGGCAAGAAGAAATTCGGTCCGTTCAACGATATAATGATGACTGAAATGCTGGGTGACCAGGTCGTGTTCAACGAGAACGGCGAGTTTGCTTACGTAGGCTCCGTAATGACACCCGGAAAGGAATACGAATTGACAAAATTCTATGTGGTCAGCAACGGCTGGAAAACCGACAAGTACGACGGTATAACGGAGCTTCACTCGCACGGAGAAAATTTCTTCTATGTAGCCTCCAATTATTACGATGACGGAAGGAGCACAAACCAGCTTTTTATTAACGACGAGAAACTCGGCAACGAGTACGAGCTCATTTCGAACCTCAATCTTAACAAAGAGAAAAACGTTATTACTTTTAACGGGATAAAGAAAAACAAGATATATCTTGTAACAGTCAGTTTGTAAATTTAAAAAAATAATACCATGAAAAAATTATTATTTGCCGCAGTATTCGTATCGGCTTATTTCCTGCTGAACACGGCGGACCTGTTTTCGCAGGTTGTGTACATAACAAAGTACAAAAGCGAGGCGGATAAAGTGATTTACGTTTCAAGGTACAAGAGCGATGCAAATCTTGTGGTATACGACACAAAATACAAGAGCGAAGCAGCTCCGATGAGCGGAATATGGTATTATACCCAGTACAAGTCGGAAGCGGACTGGGTGATTTATTTCACCGAGTATAAAAGCGAAGCCGACCTTGTGGTGTATTATACTAAATACAAGAGCGAAGCCGGATGGAATAACTGACAAGTACGAAAATAATAAAACAAAAACACGAACCTGAGTTCGTGTTTTTGTTTTTATAACCTGATGAAAAACGCAAGTATACCCAGCGCTATTAATATAACTCCCGTAACGAGTTTTTCGTAATGCTCGAGAAAGTGAAGTTTTCTGTTAAGAAGGTCCAGGCTCTTCCTGCTGAGTTCCACAATAATAACCATCGCAATCACCGTTACCGAAAGGTAAACAGCCGAAAGCAGCGCGATTCCTTTCCACCCCGCCTGTCCTGCGCTGAAATAATACGCTTCGATTTCGACGCACGGCGAGAAGAACATCATCGTTCCGAGCGCCGTAATAATCGCTCTCTTGGATTTTCTTGAGGCCTGTTTAATCTGTTCCGGGTTTATGTGGCAGTGTGTGTGTGATTTATTTCTCAGGTTCCTGATTATAAAATAAAGTCCGAGCAGTATAAGAACAACAGGCGCGTATATTCCCGAAACCGTTTCAACTGCGTCACCGAGTTTATATCCCGCGAATCCGATTATTATACCGATAATAATAGTGCTCAGCGTATGCAGAAACCCGGTTATAGCGGTTACCAGAGCGGTTTCGCTGCGGCTCCAGTTTTCTGTCTTGCTTACCGCTGCAAGCGGGAACCAGTGGTTTGGTATAAGCGCGTGAGTTATGCTCAGCAGCAGGCTTCCTATCAGAATAGAATACATTATTTGAACGTCGCCTCTGATTTGATTATCGAAACATTCTTTACATTGAGTTTGAAATTAGCTACGTCATCATCCTCGTCCGTAACTTCTTTCGGCAGACCCGATTTAACAAAGTTTGAATAGCTCATTGGAGAAGGAGCGTTGCTCTTAAGAGCGGCGGCAAGCTCTTCTGCTTCGGATTTATCCGTTACAACGGTTATTTTAATGTTCTCAATCTGCCAGTATTTTTTTATCGCTTTATCTACGTCCTCTTTTGTAAGTTTGGCAAGAAGTCCGTCCATCTCGCTTATATAATCGGTTCTTCCGTAGAACCTGGAATCCATCATGTAGCCGAGCCTTGAAGAGGGGCTCTGGACATAAAGTTTGATATAGCTTCTTAAGAACTCTCTCGTCGCGTCGAAGTCTTTCTGCGTAATTCCGTTCTTTACGAGCTTGTCAACTTCTCGCAATGCCAGCCGAATGGCGAAATGCGCATGTCCCAGTTTAACGTCCGCAAGTTCTGAATACTGCTGTCTTAACTGCTTGCCTATCTGCACAGGCCTTATCCACATAGAAAAATAATTCGAGGTTCTGGGAACACCCGGCGGAGGCAGCATGTTGGCAGCGCCGTTGTCATACCATTCTATGTATGAATAGTCGCCATAGTTCATAGAACGTGTCGTTCTTATCTTGTCGTAAAGCACTCCGTATGATTTCCTGTGTTCGCCGAGGAAAGAGTTTGCCACCATAAGCGCGGCGAATTCGTCGTTCGCGCGTGTGATGTCCATCGGAAATCCCATGAATATCGCGGACCCGAAAGCGTCCTTTTCGATTATTTCTACGTTAATTCCGTCAATCTTTTCTGGAGCGCCTGTTTCGGGCTTTGTAACTGTCAGGCCCGGCAGCTGTTTCATATCATTAACAAGCGAGTTTCTGAACTCGTCGGTGTAGTTTCCGGCTATCCCGATAATCAGATTGTTTCCGGAGAAATATTTTGCGTAATGGTCTTTAACGTCGTCAAGAGTAATCGATTTTACTCCTTCGGATTTTCCCATTACCATATGCTGGTATCCGGTGCCGCGGAAAAGATAATCTTCAAGAGCCATTTTGCTGTATTCCTCGTCGGAGGAAGAGCGGATCACCTGGTCCACGTAGTTTTGCTGGTTGGATTTTACCCTGTCGAAATCCTGCTGAGCAAAAGAAGGGGTCAGGATTATTCCCTTTATAATATCATAGAACGGCATAAGGAAATCCTTGTGCACTTCGAATGTGAAAATAGAAACCTCTTTGTCGACGCTCGCACCGTAGTAGGCGGCCATGGGATAAAGTTTTTCCTGAACCTGCGTGTATGTGAGATCCTTCGTGCCTCCCGAAGTAATAGTGCTGACTGTAAGTCTTGTAAGGCCTTCTTTTCCCGCGGGGTCGCATACGGAGCCGTTTTTAAACATGAGCTTCACGACGACTTTGTCGGACTTGGGCATTTTTAGCTCGACTATTTCCTGCGAAAGAGCGTTTGTGAAGATAGCAGCCATTAATATTATTATTATGAATATATTTTTCATGTTTCAATAAATTTAAATTATTTAACGGGAGATGTATCGTCCGCGGAAATCGTTCCTATCGTAAGCGACGATTCGCTGAAATATTTCTTTGCCGTGTTAATAAGGTCTTCGGGCGTTATTTTGCCGTATAGTTCGTAATATCTGTTTACCGATTCAGGGTCTCCCGTGAGGACGATGTAATACGCGAGCATTCCCGCGATCCCTCCAGGTGTGTCGTTCCTCATAGCGAATGAATATCTGATGTTGGAAACAGCATCCGAAAGCTTCTTGGCATCCGCAACGGTCGTTTTCGCCTTTTCAAGTGTTTTCATAATTTCATCTTTTACATACTGCATGTCTTCTTTCTTCTTAACGGAAGCTGAAATCGTTATCAGGTTCGGGTCCCTGCTGAAGGGCGTTCCCATGTTCACGTATCTGACTTTCCTCTCGTTGACGACAAGTTTGCTGTAAAGTTCGGATACCTGCGAAAAGAAAACGTTGTCTATAAGATCAAGCGCCGGTCCGTCTTTCTCCGTATCGCTGAAAGCAGGACCCTTGAAGTTCAGTGAAAGCACAGGAGGAACGTCTCCGTTCTTTATGTGAGTGTATCTTGTGCCGTTCTGCGCCGGTTCAACGGGAATGTCTGCCGAGTAACTGCCCTTTTTCCAGTTTCCGAAATATTTCTCGCTGAGCTTCATAACCTGCTCGGGCGTCACATCCCCGGTCACGAGAATTGTGCAGTATTCCGGCCTGTAGAACCTGTCGAAAAACTTCATCGAATAGTTGTACTGATTCGGCATATCGACGATGTCTTTGAAAAAGCCCATTGTCGTGTGCTTGTAAGTGTGCTTATCGTAAGCCGTGTTGCGGATGTTTTCATATAACTGCGCAGAAGGGTTGGAAATATTTTTCGTGTATTCACCCTTTACGGCGCCGGCTTCAGTTTTGAAATCGTGTTCCGAGTAATGAAGGTTCTGGAACCTGTCGCCCTCGACCTCGAACATGAGTTCGAGTTTGGAGGAATTGCCGACCATGTGATAGACTGTCTGGTCAAGCGATGTATAGGCGTTAGCGGAAGCTCCGATAGATTTAAGCACCTCATCGTATTTTTCCTTGGGGTATTTGTCGGTGCCCCTGAACATCATGTGCTCAAAGAAGTGCGCGAATCCCGTCACGCCTTCCTCGATTTCGTTTCTTGAGCCCGCCCGGACAACGATGTAGAATGCAGCAATGCCCGGACTTTCAAACGGCACGGTTACGACGTTCAGCCCGTTCGGAAGTTTCTGCTGAATAATCTTGTATGGGAATATTTTTTCTCCGTTCATGGATGTGAAACCGCATATTAACAGCGGCAGTAATATCATTAATAATTTTTTCATGGGAAAATGGTTATTGTGGAAATTAAAAATCTGAACCGTCACTAAAAATACAATTCGCCGGTTATTTTCCGGACAGATAAAAAGGAAAAGTAACAAGTAAAACAGGGGTTTTGCAGAAAATCACAGAGAACACCGTGCAAAAGCTCCTAAATAGAAAAACCCCGGAAAAACCGGGGTTTTCATACTAAAACATATAAAATTTATAGTTCTCTTGTCGAAATTCTCTTCTTCAGCTGGGAAATGTGCCAGGTTATGTTTATTTCCTTCGGGCATGTCTCAATGCAGTTGAAGATCGTATGGCATCTCCAGATTCCGTCCGGGTTGTCTATTATGTCGAGTCTTTCGTCGCCCGCTTCATCGCGCGTATCGAAAGCGAACCGGTACGTTTTCAGGAACGCCGCAGGACCGATGTAGTTCTCGTTCGACCAGGTAGACGGGCAGGATGTCGTGCAGCATCCGCAGAGAATACACTTCGCAGATTCGAAAAGTTTTTCCGCGTCTTCATTCGACTGCAGTCTTTCGCTGTTCGGCGGCGGGGGAGTCTTCGTTATAAGGTACGGTTTTATTACTTCGTACTTGCTGAAGAAACTCGACATATCGACCACAAGGTCTTTAACTATCGGCAGCGCCGGGAGCGGTTCGATAACAATAGTCTTGTTTGTGTTGAGGTCTTTCAGCAGGACCGAACAGGCCAGTCGGTTCTTGCCGTTCACTTTCATTCCGTCGCTTCCGCATATTCCGTGCGCGCAGGAACGCCTGAACGTAAGCGTGCCGTCCTGTTTCCATTTTATCTCGTGAAGCACGTCAAGAAGCCGCCAGTCGGCGCTGACGTTTTGCAGCGAGTATTCCCTGAAATAGGGTTTTTCGTCCTTTTCCGGGTTATAACGAAGAATTCTTACTGTGATATTCATTTTATTTCAGTTTAAAATCGTTTTTTAGAATTTTCTTGAAACTTTCACGGTCTACGCATTTGTAAATTTTATCGACAAGTTCGTAACCCTTTTCAACCTCACCGAGGGAATAGTAATCGGCAACAATCGCTGCAAGCACTGTCTTTACGCTCCCGGCTTCCGTGTTGAAAGTGTCCTCGCCGTCTTCTGCGGGGCATTCAAAACCGGCCTTTACCAGTTCGTCCAGATCACTTTTGAATGACTCTAATTCATATAAAAGGAGATTTCTGAACTTTCCCGTAATGTTCCTTATCTTCCTTCCGTCAAACGACTCGACTCTAAGCGGGAAACGTGTTTCGGCGTAATTCGTGAACGCGTAAGCGAACATATCGTTGCCCGATACGATTTCTTTCGTGCCGTTGCTGTCGAGGTCCTCAATTATGTAACCTGAATTACCGTACATCGCGGAATCAAGTTTGATGAATTTCGGTTCTTCCATGAAATTGCCTTCCGAGATTCTTGCAATCAGAAGCGAAGTGCAGCAATGCGCGCCGCCGGAATAGTATTCTATAAACAGATACCTGTCGCCGTTCTTTGTCATCGACTCCTCGCTTACGGAATAAACGTTGTCGTATCCCGTTTCCGAGAAGATTTTCTGATTGCCTTTCGATACGGTGAATGTCGTCAGGTACTGAGCCGTGTCAACCGTGGACTTGTAAGTGTATTTCCCGATAGTCGTGTCCACACGGAAATCCCACTGCGCCTGCGCCGCGGCGGCAAACAGAAATATCAGAAGTACTGCGGATAATCTTTTCATCAGTATTTCCTCTCCATAGGTTTGTATCTCGTTACAGTTACTGGTTTCGTCTCAATCCGGGGCGTTCCGCTGTTTTCGAAAATGAAAGTGTGCTTCATCCAGTTTTCGTCGTCTCTTTTCGGGAAATCTTCCCTCGTGTGCGCTCCGCGGCTTTCCTTTCTGTTTAGGGCGCTGTAAACCGTGGCTTCCGCGTTAGCGAGAAGGTTTTCAAGTTCGAGCGCTTCCATCAGGTCGGTGTTGAATACGGTGCCTTTGTCTTCTATTGAGATATTCCTGTATCTGTCTTTAAGTTCGTTAAGTTTGCTTACCATTTCGGAGAGATCCTGTTCGTTGCGGAATATTCCGCACTTATCCATCATCCATTCCTGAAGCTCCGTTCTAAGCTTGTAGACTTTTTCTCCGCCGGGATTATTGAGCAACCATGACATTTTTTCCTTTGTCTTGCTTTCGGGCCCCGATTTTATCTCGGAGTATTCGGCCGTTTTCAGGAATTCGCCGATGGCTTTTCCGCCTCTTCTTCCGAAAACCACAAGGTCAAGAAGGGAATTTGTTCCGAGACGGTTGCCTCCGTGCACGGAAACGCATGCGCATTCGCCCGCGGCATAAAGACCCTTGACAGTGTTTCCTTTTTCATCCGCGAGTACTTCGCAGTTTACGTTTGTCGGAATGCCGCCCATAGCATAGTGCGCCGTAGGCTGTATGGGTATCGGTTCTTTTGTCGGCTCGACTCCGAGGTAAGTTCTTGCAAATCCGGTTATTTCCGGAAGTTTTTCGTCAATTACTTTTTTCCCGAGATGCGAAACGTCGAGATGCACGTAATCTGTACCGTCGCTTCCCTTGATACCGCGGCCTTCGCGGATTTCAGAAATTATCGCGCGCGATACCATGTCTCTCGGCGCGAGGTCCATTACTGTAGGCGCGTATCTCTGCATGAATCTTTCGCCGTCCTTGTTCTTCAGTATGCCGCCTTCGCCTCTGGCAGCCTCGCTGACAAGAATGCCCAGCCGCCATAAACCTGTCGGATGGAACTGGAAGAATTCCATATCCTCGAGCGGAAGTCCGTTCCTGTAAACTAGTGCCGTTCCGTCGCCCGTGCCGACGTGCGCGTTTGACGTTATTCTGAAAACCCTGCCGTATCCGCCTGATGCGAACATCACGGCTTTGGCGTGGAACACTGTAATTTCGCCCGTCGCTATGTCGAAGGCAACAACGCCTTTGCATACGTTGTCTTCGATTATCAGATCCGTTACGAAAAATTCCGAATAGAAATCGACTTTATTCTTTATGCAGTTTTCGAAAAGCGTCTGAAGCATTACATGTCCGGTCCTGTCAGCCGAATAACACGCCCGCATAACGGGAATTCTTTTGCCGTAAGGGTCGTTCGGATCGGCAGGTTTCGTGTGTCCGCCGAATTTCCTCTGCGCGATTTTTCCGTCTTCGTTTCTGGAGAAAGGAAGTCCCATGTGCTCGAGTTCAATGATGGCGCGGATCGCGTCCTGACACATTGTCTCGATAGCGTCCTGGTCGCCGAGGTAATCGCTTCCCTTTACTGTATCGAATGCGTGGTTTTCCCAGCTGTCGTCTTCCATATTCCCCAGAGCGGCGCAGACGCCTCCCTGCGCCGTGCCGGTATGAGAGCGCGGCGGGAACACTTTTGATAATACCGCGCAGGAGTATTCCTTGGGAATCTCAACCGCAGCGCGGAGTCCGGCGCCGCCGGCGCCGATTATTATCACATCATAATTTTTAATCATTGTTTGTGCAGTAATTAATTTTCCATTTTCAGTATTGCCTTGTAAAGAGCAAGTTTCTTGTCTGTTTCCTCTTTTGTGTACGTGTATATGCTCTTCAGGTCCATGTAAGCAAGCATAGCTTCGAGTTTGTTTCCTTCCCGTACAGCGAGCATTCCCCTGTAATAGTGAAGATCAACGTAATCGTTCGACTGGTAGGTTTCGGAAAATATCTTCTCGAATGCGTCGTTGAAATATTTTTTGGCGTCCCTGTAATCATTTTTTTCGTATGCTATTTTGCCGAGCTGAACGTAAGCAAGTATGTACGACGGGTCTTTCTTAATAAGTTTCTTAAAAGTCGTTTCCGCTTTTGCGTAATCTTTCTGCTTCGTGTTTATATCGCCAATCTGATAAAGTATGTAATTGTCGGTGGTGTCGCGCTTGTACATCTTCTCGTAGAATACAAGTGCCTTCTTGTAATCCTTCGATGTCGAATAAGCGTTCGCGAGCGACGAGGAAAGAGTGTTCAGAAGACTGTCGGACTGGAACTTTTCCTTAATCTTAATGTAAAAATCCTCTGCCTTCGAGAAATTTTCCGTGAACACGTATAATTCCATCATGTTCTGATAAACGAGGAACGTGTCGGGCTTCATTTCAAGACAGGTGTTGTAAAACTGTTCGGCTTTCCGGAAGTTAATCTTATTAATTGAGTCCTGCCTGACCATCATCGAGTCGTATGTTTTCATCGTGTCGCGCTGTTTTGAATAGTACCAGGTAGAATAAAGTTTATACCTGAACGACTCCGCGAGACGGAGATTTGAGCTGAAAAGATTTTCTTTCTTTTTCGCTTCAAAATCCGGGTTCATTTCGATCGACGCGAGTTCCATGCTTCCGCGTAGTTTCGAGAAACTGTTTATTGCTATGGCGAAATTCAGGTTGCCGTAAAAACCGTATGAGTAAGTTGTTATCCCTATAACCTCTCCTTTTCCGTTGAAAAGTGCGCCGCCGCTGTTTCCGGGCGAGATAGCCGCTGTTATCTGTATCACCTTGTCGAAAGTTCTTTCTATGAGCGCGTAGGTCTGCGGGTCGTTGAAAGAAACTTTTTCGTTTTCCCTCAAAGCCGCGATGATACCTTCCGAAATCGTGTATTCAAAACCGAGCGGGCTGCCTACTGCGAAAACGCTCTGTCCGACGCGTGGCAGGTCGGAGTTGCCTATCTTCACGGCCGGAAAAACCAGGCTGTCAGGATTCTGTATCTTAAGTATCGCGATGTCGTTCTTCTCGTCTATCTGAATCAGGTCGGCGTTGTAATACTTGCCGTCTGATGTTTTGACGAAGAGGCTGTCGAAACCGTCGATGACGTGAAGGTTCGTCGCTACGAAGCCGCGGCTGTCGAAAATGAACCCGCTGCCGCTTAGCATGTTAGTGTCCTTCGGAGTCGAGATGTAATAGTATGAATAGTAATTGTCAGTATGGTACCAGATTGAAACAAGCGCTGGCTTGTTCTGCTCGATTATCTGTTCGGCGTTCAGGTCATCGTCCTTGTTGACCTCTGTAACGGGCTTCGGCTCCGGCGCCTTAACTTCGTTGCTCTTTTTGTCCTGCGCGGACAAGAATGAAACTGAAATAAAAACCAGAAACAGCAAAAAATACTTTTTCAAATTTTCCCCTTTTGTT